>CAZPYW010000006.1:0-19027 GCA_964590095.1 uncultured Oscillospiraceae bacterium
TGGAGGAAAACGGCTGAGCGGGCAAAGGCGACAGCCTGTGACAGAAAATACCGGCATGATTTGACTTGCGCGGTGTTTCGTGTATAATAATTGTAACGCTACATACAAAGGGGGAAAAGCCGGTGTCCAGATGGTTTTCCGGACTTTGGGCGCGCTGCGCCAGGGCTGCGCGCCGGATGCGCCCGCAGCAGATCATTGTGCTGGTCTTTGCGCTTCTGATCGTGTGCGGCGCGCTGGTGCTGATGCTTCCGGTCTCGTCTGCCGCGGGGCAGGCAACGCCGTTTCTCAAGTGCCTGTTTACGGCAACCTCCGCTACCTGTGTGACGGGACTGACGGTGGTGGAGACCGGCCTGCACTGGAGCGTATTTGGCCAATGGGTCATTTTGCTGCTCATTCAGATTGGCGGGCTGGGCTTTATGTCCATCGTGGCCATCTTTCATCTTGCCCTGCGGCAGAAAATCGGGCTGAAAAAGCGGATGCTTCTGGCGCAGGCGCTCAGCACAGACGCCATGGGCAGCATCGTCACAATGGTGCGCAACGTTGTCCTTGGCACGCTTGCGGCCGAGGGCGTGGGCGCGCTGCTGCTGACGGTTCGGTTTTGCAGCCGCTTTGAATTCTGGCACGCGCTGCGCTGCGGCATTTTTCACGCGGTTTCTGCGTTCTGCAACGCCGGCTTTGACATTCTGGCCGATGTGAACGCGGGCGGGAGTCTGAGTGCGTATGCGGCAGACCCGCTGGTCAATCTGGTCATCATGGGACTGATTTTTGCCGGTGGCCTTGGATTTTTCGTCTGGGGCGATATTTTCCGCAGCCGCCGCTTTTCCAGACTGTCGGTCTACTCGCGCATGGTGCTGGTCATCAGCGCGGTGCTGACGCTGGGCGGGGCGGCGCTGATCGCCGTGCTTGAGTGGAGCAATCCGCTGACGCTGGGCGGCATGGATACGGGCGCGAAGATCCTCTGTGCGCTGTTCCAGTCTGTCACCACGCGAACTGCCGGCTTTTTTACCTTTTCACAGTCCGGTATGCACGATGCAACGCGCGCGGTGTCGGATGTGCTGATGTTTATCGGCGGCTCAAGCGGCTCAACGGCGGGTGGACTGAAAACGGTCACCTTTGGCGTGACGGTGCTTACGGCGATCTCGGCTGCGCGCGGCGGCGCACACGTCACGGCAGGCCGCCATACGGTTTCAAGGGAACAGATCAGCCAGGCATTTTCGCTGTTTGCGCTGATGCTGGCGCTGAGTCTGTCGGGGGCGGTGTATATTTCGGCTGCAAACGGATGCAGCATGTCGGGCGCAATGTTTGAGACGGTGTCGGCCATTGCAACGGTCGGCCTCACGGCGGGGCTGACGACCAGCCTGAACGCAGTCTCGCATGTGATCCTGATCCTGTTTATGTTCTTTGGACGCGTTGGGATTATGACGATCAGTGTCGGCTTCCTGACAGCCGGACGCGCGGAGGAGCGGTTTACCTATGCGCCGGCGAAGCTGATGATCGGTTGACGGAGGAGATACTATGAAGAAAACATATGTCGTGATCGGCCTTGGCAAGTTTGGCGCGGCCATTGCCTCACAGCTATACGAGCTTGGAAATGAGGTTCTGGTGATTGATGACAGCGCCGAGCGCGTGGCGCGCATCGAGCCGAACGTCACCTGTGCGGTGACGGCTGACGCGCGCGATGAAGAGGTGCTGCGCGCGCTTGGCGTGGCACACTATGACTGTGCCGTGGTCGCCATCGGTACAGATCTTGCCACCAGCGTGATCATTACGCTGAACCTCAAGGAGCTTGGCGTGCCGCAGATCATGTGCAAGGCCACGGATGAGGTACAAAAGCGCGCGCTGGAAAAGGTGGGTGCAGATCGTGTGGTCATCCCCGAGCGTGAGATGGGTCTAAAGCTGGCACAGGCGCTTTCGTCCTCCAGCGTGCTGGATTTTATTGAGCTTTCCCGCGACTATGGCATTGCCGAGACGACCATGCCGTCAAGCTGGGTGGGGCAGACGCTGCGCGGACTGAATGTGCGGGCAAAATACGGCGTCAACATCATTGCACTTAAAGAGGATGAACAGTTCCTGGTCTCGCCTGCGGCAGACCGCGTTTTGCGCGAGGGAACGGTACTGGTCGTGCTGGGCAAGTCTGACCAGCTTGCAAGACTTGGAAAATGAACAGAACATATATTGAAAGCCGCCGCAATCCGCTGCTCGTCCATCTGCATAAGCTGCTGACCTCGCGCAGCTATCGGGAAAAGTGCGGCCAGTTTGCGGCAGAGGGCACAAAGCTTCTGGAAGAGGCGGCAAAGTGGTATCCCGCGCTTGACACCGTTGTGGTGCAGCAGGGCGTGGAGCTTTGTCCGCTGCCCGCGCATGTGCGCGTGGCCGAGGTGCCCGAGGCGCTGATGCGCGCCATCTCCCAGCAGGACGCGCCGCAGGGCGCGGCGTTCATCTGCGCGCTCCCGCAGCCGCGCGAGGCGTGCGTACAGGCGGGGAGTATCCTCCTTGACGGCATTCAGGACCCGGGCAATCTGGGGACCATTCTGCGCACGGCCGATGCGCTGTCGGTGCCGGTGGTGCTGCTTGACGGCTGTGCCGACGCGTACAGCCCCAAAACCGTGCGCGCCTCGATGGGTGCGGTGCTGCGCACGCAGCCGCAGCGGATGACGCGCGAGCAGGCGCTGAAAAGCTGCCGCGCACAGGGAATCCCGCTGCTTGCAACCGCCATGACGGCGCGCGCAAGAGATCTGCGGCAGGCCGCGCTGGCAGAGGCCGCCGTTGTGATCGGAAGCGAGGGACAGGGCGTGAGCAGTCTGCTGCTGGAGGCAGCGGATGAAAGCGTCATCATCCCCATGGCCTCGCGCTGTGAGTCGCTGAACGCAGCCATCGCGGCAGCCATTGTCATGTGGCAGATGAAGCAGTAAGACGGAAAACCGTCTGCTGAGAGATAAAAAGAGAAAGAGGGAATCGCCGTGTTAAAGTACTGGCTCTGGCTCAAGACAAGAAAGGGACTTGACAACCGTGGTATCATCAAGGTGCTTGACCATTTCGGCACGGCGGAGGAGGCGTATTTTGCCGATGAGGACGCCTGCCGCCAGATCGAGGGACTGCGCAGCACCGCCTCGCTTGCAGACAAAAGTCTGGTCGAGGCAGAACGCATTCTGAACGAATGCTATCGCAAGGGCATCCACATTCTGACGTATCAGGACGCGGCCTATCCCGAGCGGCTGCGCAATATCGATGACCCGCCTGTGCTGCTGTACTATCAGGGGACGCTTCCGGCCATTGATACCGAACCGGCCATTGCCGTGGTCGGTACGCGGCGGGCATCGGGCTATGGCCTGCTGCAGTCCAAGCAGCTGGGATACCAGCTGGGAAAGCTGGGCGCGATCGTCATTTCCGGCGGTGCGGACGGCGTGGACACCATGGCGCTCAAGGGCGCGCTTTCGGCCGGACGGCCGGTGATTGCGGTGCTGGGCTGCGGCGTGGATGTGACGTATCCGGCGGGAAATAAACACCTGTTTGAGGATATCCGCGCACACGGCTGCCTGATCAGCGAGTATGCGCCCGGGACGGCTGCACTTGGTGAGCATTTCCCTGTCCGAAACCGCATTCTCAGCGGCCTTGCGCTGGGCGTGCTGGTGGTTGAGGCGCCGGAAAAGAGCGGCGCGCTCATCACGGCCAGCCGCGCGCTTGAGCAGGGACGCGACGTGTTTGCGCTTCCGGCCAATGTCGGAAACGCCAGCGCAGCGGGAAATTTACAGCTTTTGAAGGACGGCGCGATTCTGGTGACGGACGGCTGGGACATTATGAAGGAGTATGTCCACCTGTATCCGCAGCTGGTACACCGCCAGCCAAAGACCATCAGCATGACGCTGACGGCAGAGGAACAGAAGGCCGCCGTGGTGGCCAGCACGCGTGTTGCACCGAAAAAATCGACAAAAAAGACACCGCCTGCGCAGGAAAATGACCGGCAGAGCGGAGAAAACGACACAAAAAACGTTGACAAGCCGGAAACAAGGGCTTATATTGACGTAAATGAGATCATAGATCAGCTTTCCGCGGATGAACGGGCAATCGTCCTGCTGCTGCGGGACGGCGCGCTGCCCGTGGATGAGCTCATCGACCGCAGCCAGCTTCCCGCCGGACGCGTGCTCGCGTCGGTCACGCTGCTTGAGGTCAAGGGCTATCTCACGCGCCTGCCGGCGCGGCGGTTCTCACTCGCGGAAAAAAAGACGTAATGGAGGCAATGCATGCCGAATGCAAAAACAAACCTGGTGATCGTCGAATCGCCGTCAAAGGCGAAGACGATCGGGAAGTATCTGGGGCCGGAGTATCTGGTCAAGGCCAGCATGGGACATCTGCGCGATCTGCCGAAAAGCACGATGGGCGTGGATATCGAGCATAATTTTGAGCCGGAGTATCAGCCCCTGGCCGGAAAGGAAAAAATCATCGACGAGCTGTGTCAGGCTGCTGCGCAGAGCGAGAATGTATATCTGGCAACTGACCCTGACCGCGAGGGTGAGGCCATCAGCTGGCATCTGAAGTATCTGCTGAACATTCCGGATGACAAGACGATGCGCGTGACCTTTAATGAGATCACGCGCGATGTTGTGCGCCGCTCGATCCAGAATCCGCGTGCCATCGACCAGCGTCTGGTCGACGCGCAGCAGGCGCGGCGCGTGCTTGACCGCATCGTGGGCTATCAGCTCAGCCCGCTGCTGTGGAAAAAAGTCCGCAAGGGACTTTCTGCCGGTCGTGTGCAGTCGGTTGCAACGCGGCTGGTCGTGGACAGAGAAAATGAGATCCGCGCCTTTGTGCCGCAGGAATACTGGACGATCGACGTGCCGCTGACGCGCGTGGGGAAAAGCGGCACCTTTACCGCGCACTATTACGGTGACCCGAAGAAGCGTGAGCTTGGAAGCGCAGAGGAGGTCGACGCCATTCTGCGTGAGCTGGACGGAAAGCCGTTTTCCGTCTCCAGTGTGAAGAAAACCGAAAAGAAGCGCAATCCCGCGCCGCCCTTTATCACCTCGACGCTCCAGCAGGAGGCCTCGCGCAAGCTGAACATGACCCCGCGCCAGACCATGATGGTGGCGCAGCAGCTGTATGAGGGCGTTGAGATCAGCGGTGAGGGCTCGGTCGGTCTGATCACCTACATGCGTACCGACTCGCTGCGTATTTCTGAGGAGGCGCTTGCCGCCGCAGGCGAGGTCATCGTCAGCCGCTATGGCGCGGCCTATTATGACGCACCCCGCCGCTATAAACCCAAGTCCGGCGCACAGGACGCGCATGAGGCCATCCGGCCAAGTAACGTCCGGCTGTATCCCGAGCTTGTGGAAAAGGATCTGACCCGTGATCAGTTCCGCCTGTATAAGCTCATCTGGTCGCGCTTTGTCTCCTCGCAGATGACCAATGCGCTGTATGACGTGATCGCCATTGAGGCGGCGTGTGCGCAGCACGTGTTCCGCGCCACCCACCAGAGCGTGAAGTTTACCGGCTTTACCGCCATTTATGAGGAGGGACGCGACGACGAGCAGGAGGAGGATTATTCCCCGCTGCCAGATCTTGCACAGGGCGAGCTGCTTTCGGCGGGCAAATTTGACCCGCAGCAGCACTTTACCCAGCCCCCCGCGCGCTATACCGAGGCAACGCTTGTGCGCGCGATGGAGGAGAAGGGCGTTGGCCGTCCTTCCACCTATGCGGCCATCATCTCGACCATTGAGGCCAGAGAGTACGTCATCAAGAAGGAAAAGCGTCTTTCGCCCACGCCGCTTGGCGAGGTCGTCAACGGCCTGATGATGGATCACTTCCAGAACGTCATCAACGTGGAATTTACCGCCGGAATGGAGCACCAGCTCGATGAGGTCGAGGAGGGCGCGCTGCACTGGAAGCAGGTTCTGGCCGATTTCTATCAGGGCTTCCATCAGGAGATGCTGGATGCCGAGGAGGCGCTGAAGGACACGCGGCTGAAGGTGCCGGATGAGGTGACGGATGAGATCTGTGAGCTTTGCGGCAGAAACATGGTCGTCAAGGTCAGTCGCTTTGGCAAGTTCCTGGCCTGCCCAGGCTATCCGGAGTGCAAAAACACCAAGCCCATCGTTGAGCGGATGCCGGGACGCTGCCCCAAGTGCGGCAGCACGATCCTCAAGCGCAAGAGTAAGCGCGGCTATGCCTATTACGCGTGTGAGCGCGGCGCGGCGTGCGGCTTTATGACGTGGGATGTGCCCACCGATCAGGATTGCCCCGCCTGTGGCTTTACCATGTTCAAGCGTTCGGGACGCGGCGCAATGAAGCCGTTCTGCACCAACCCCGACTGTAAAAACTTCCTGCCCGAGGACAAGCGCGGCTACCGGAAGAAGCCCGCAGAGGCGGCGGCCGAGGCAGATGCTGCGGCAGCCACGGCCGAAGCCGCAGAGGCGGCAGCACAGCCGGAGGAAAAGAAACCGTCCGCAAAAAAGACAGCCGCACGCACGAGCACGAAAAAGGCGGCGGCTACGCGCAAGGCTGCGGTCAAAAAGTCCGCAGAAAAAGGAAAGACAGAATGACACATGAAGTAACCGTTGTCGGCGCTGGCCTTGCCGGATGCGAGGCCGCGTGGCAGCTTGCCCAGCGGGGCATCCATGTCCGGCTGTGTGAGATGAAGCCGAAGAAGCTGACCCCCGCGCATCACTGTGCGGATTTTGCCGAGCTGGTCTGCTCAAACTCGCTGCGCGGCGACCGGCTGGAAAACGCAGTTGGCCTGCTCAAGGAAGAGCTGCGGCGGCTGGACAGCCTGATTTTGCAATGTGCCGAGGCAAACCGCGTGGAGGCCGGCGGCGCGCTGGCCGTTGACCGCTATGCCTTTTCCGGCATGGTCACGCAGAAAATCCGCTCGCACCCCAACATCACCGTGCTTGAGGGCGAGATCACCGCGATTCCGCAGCCACCCGTTATCATTGCCACGGGGCCGCTGACAAGCGACGCGATGAGCGAGGCCATCCAGCGCCACTTTGGCGGAACCGAATACATGAGCTTTTTTGACGCCGCTGCGCCGCTGGTCAGCTTTGAGTCGATCGATATGGACAAGGCTTGGTTTGCCTCGCGCTATGACCGTGGAGAGGCGGATTATGTAAACTGTGCAATGGAACGCGACGAGTATGCCGCATTTGTCGAGGCACTTGCCGCCGCCGAGGAGGCCGAGGTACACGGCTTTGAGGACAAGAAGGTCTTTGAGGGCTGTATGCCGGTCGAGGTCATGGCGCGCAGAGGCTTTGACACGCTGCGCTATGGGCCGCTGAAGCCGGTTGGACTGCGCGACCCGAAAACCGGCAAAGAGCCGTATGCCGTGGTGCAGCTGCGGCGCGACAATGCGGCAGGCTCGGTCTACAATCTGGTGGGCTTCCAGACGCATCTGAAATTCCCCGAGCAGAAGCGTGTGTTTTCCATGATACCGGCGCTGAAAAACGCGGAATTTGTCCGCTATGGTGTGATGCACCGCAATACATTTTTGTGCAGCCCCAAGCTGCTTGACCGCTATTACGCCGACCGGCGTGAGCCGCTTATCGCCTTTGCCGGACAGATGACCGGTGTTGAGGGCTATGTTGAGTCCACGGCGTCGGGCTATCTGGCGGCTGTCAGCATGGCTGCGCGTCTGCTGGGTGAGCCGATCCCCGATTTCCCGCGGGAAACGGCCATCGGCGCGCTGGCTGCGTACATTTCAGATGAAAGCGTCACGGCGTTCCAGCCGATGAACGTGAATTTTGGCATTATGCCGCCGCTTGGCTACCGCGTCAAGGGCAAGGCTAATAAGAATCTGGCGCTTGCAGAGCGGTCACTTGCGATCATTGATGCAATGTGTGCCCGCTGAGCCGGAGACTGCGATACAGAAAGAGAGGCTTTTGATGCGAATACTGGTTGACGCGATGGGCGGCGACAACGCGCCCGAGGCTGTTGCGCTTGGCGCGATTGAGGCGGCGCGCGAGCTTGCGCTTGAGGTCGTGCTGGTTGGACGCGGGGAGGAGATTTTGAAGGCGCTGGAAAAGAACGGCGTCAAAACGCTCCCTACGGGTGTGGAGATCGCAAACGCGGAGGATGTGGTCGACATGCACGATGACCCCGCGACAGTCGTGCGCAAGCGCAGGGATTCGTCCATGGTGGTCGGACTGCGGATGCTGGCCGAGGGCGGCGGAGACGCGTTTGTCTCAGCCGGTTCGACCGGCGCGCTTCTGACGGCGGCCACACTGGTCGTCAAGCGCATCCGCGGCATTCGCCGCGCGGCCATGGGGCCGATCATCCCCACGAAAAACGGCAGCGGCGCAGTCCTGATCGACTGCGGCGCGAACGCCGAGTGTACGCCCGAGTTTTTGCTGCAATTTGCCTTTATGGGCGCGTACTACGCCAGAAAGACGCTGGGGTGTGAAAACCCGCGTGTGGCGCTGCTCAACATCGGAACTGAGGACAGCAAGGGCGGTACGCTGCAAAAAGAGGCCTATGCACTGCTCAAGCGCGCGGGCGAGGCCGGATATCTCAACTTTATCGGCAACATTGAGGCGCGCGATGTGCCGCTGGGCGGCGCGGATGTGGTGGTTGCCGATGGCTTTGCAGGCAACGTCCTGCTGAAAACCGTTGAGGGGACGGCGCTTTTCATGGCGTCCATGGTCAAGGACATTTTCAAGAAAAACCTGTTTACAAAGCTTGCCGCGCTGGTGTGCATGGGCGGCATCAATCAGATGAAGGCGCGGATGGACTACCGCGAAACGGGCGGGACGCTGCTGCTTGGCATCACAAAGCCCGTCATCAAGGCGCATGGCTCGTCTGACGCGCGTGCCATCTTCAGCGCCATCCGGCAGGCGGCACAGGCCGTCTCTGCCGACATCACGACCGATATCAAACAGAATGTGGACAAGATGATCGTACCGAAGGAGCTGGAACATGGTGAGTGATCTGTGTGAACTGGAAAAGGGGCTGGGCTATGTCTTTACAGACCGGTCGCTGCTGGATAATGCGCTGACGCACAGCTCCTATGCCAATGAAAACCGCGAGCGCGGCATCCGCGACAATGAGCGGCTGGAATTTCTGGGCGACGCCATCCTTGGTTTTGTCGTGGCAGAGTATCTCTACCGTAATTTCCCGGGACATCCCGAGGGCGAGCTGACACGTGTGCGTGCCGATCTGGTCTGTGAGACGAATCTTGCCCGTCAGGCGGCCACCGTCCGGTTGGGAGAATTTCTCCGGCTGGGACACGGCGAGGAGCAGGGCGGCGGCAGAAAGCGCGCCAGCATCGTCTCGGACGCGATGGAATCGGTCATCGCGGCGGCGTATATGGACGGCGGCTTTGCCGCGGCAAAGGGCATCATTGACCGGCTGATTTTGCGGGATGTGTCGATGACCAGACCGCACAACTATGACTACAAGACGGCGCTGCAGGAGCTGGTACAGCGGAAAAAGGATCAGCTGCTGCAATATGAGCTGACCGGCGAATGCGGCCCCGACCACGACAAGCAGTTTACGGTCGAGGTGCGTCTGAACGGACGCGCCGTGGGCACGGGCGTGGGCAGCAGCAAGAAGCGTGCCGAGCAGGCTGCGGCCGAGGACGCAATCGTGCGTCTGTTCCCCGAGAGTATGCAAAAATAAGCAAACAGACCGCCTCTGACGCGCCGCGTCGGGGGCGGCTTTTGTATGCAGCAGGTGGGCGCGCCGTACGTGACGGGACGCGCCGTCATATCGGCTGCGGGCGCATGCGCGGCGCGGCAGATACCCGTGTCCTTTTTATCGGAAACGGCATGGAATCCTGCGCGAAAACCTTGCAATCTGCGCGGAAAATTGGTACAATGTCTGGAAGATTGAAAATGGGGACGTATGTGTATGTATCTGAAATCACTGGAGATCCAGGGATTCAAATCTTTTCCGGACAAGACGGTGCTGCAATTCGGCAGCGATATCACCGCCATCGTCGGCCCGAACGGGAGCGGCAAATCCAACATCTCTGACGCCATCTGCTGGGTCATGGGCGAGCAAAGCTCAAAGGCGCTGCGCGGGGCGAAGATGGAGGACGTCATCTTTGGCGGTACGCAGAAGCGCGCGCCGGTCGGCTTCGCCGAGGCAACGCTGGTGCTGGACAATCAGGATGGGACGCTGAACATCGAAACACCTGAGGTCATGATCACCCGCCGCTATTACCGCTCGGGTGAGAGTGAATATTATATCAATAAGCAGTCTGCGCGTCTGCGCGACATCCATGAGCTTTTGATGGACACCGGTCTTGGCCGTGAGGGCTATTCCAACATCGGACAGGGCAGGATCGATGAGATCCTGGCGGTCAAAAGCACCGACCGGCGCGAGATTTTTGAAGAGGCCGCCGGCATCTCCAAGTGCCGCTATCGCAAGGAGGAGACCGAACGCCGCCTTGCCGCGACCGAGGATAATCTGCTTCGCATCGGGGATAAGATCTCTGAGCTTGAGCTGCAGGTCGAGCCGCTGCGCGTACAGGCAGAAAAGGCAGAGAAATTCCTGGTGCTGCGCGAGGAGCTGAAGGGCTATGAGATCACACTCTGGCTGGATTCGCTCACGCGCATCGCAGCAGCGGCCAAAAAGGCAGAGGAGGACTACAACTCCTCGGCATTTATTCTGGAACAGGCGCACAGCGAGCTGAGCGCGCTCTATGCCGCCGGTGAGCAGCTCTCATTGCAGCTCAACCGCGAGGGACTGCTGCTGGATGAAAGGCGCGAGGCCATCTCGCAGACCGAACAGGCACAGGCCGGTGTGCAGTCTGAGCTTGCCGTCCTGCGCGGCGCGGTTTCAAACCACGAGGAAAACATCAGCCGCGTCAGACAGGAGCTTTCGGATCAGGACTCGCGCAGCGGCGGCATTGCCACGCAGATCACACAGCTGCACACGCGAATTGGCGAGCTGGCGCGCGAGCTGGACGGCCTTGCGGAAAAGCTGGAGGCGGCACTTGCACAAAGCAGAGCGCTTGCCGCAACTGCCGATCAAAATGAGGGCGAGCTGCTTGCGCTGCGCGCGCAGCAGGCGCTTTGTACCACCGAGGCTGCAAACCTGCGCGCGGAGCTTTCCTCGCTTCGTACCGGAATGAGCGATATCCTTGCGCGGAAGAACGATCTGCTGGATGACCGCGCGGCGGCGCTGACGCGGCAGGGTGAGGCGCAGCAGCAGGCGGATAGGTGCGAAAAACGCCTTGCCGAGGCAAATGAAAATGTAACTGCGTCAAATAACCGGATTGCGGGCTATGCCCTGCGGCTGAAAACGCGGCAGGAGAAGCGAGACGCGCTGCAAAAGCAGCTGGATGCGCTGGGAATCCAGCTGGACACGGCCGCGTCAAAGGGCAAAATGCTGCTGGAAATGGAGCGCGACTATGAGGGCTATTCCAAGGCTGTGCGCATGGTCATGCAGGAGGCCGGACGCGGCGCGCTGCGCGGCATTTATGGACCGGTATCGTCGCTGCTTCGGACTGAGGACGCATATACCACGGCGGTCGAGACGGCGCTTGGCGCCGCAATGCAGAACATCGTGGTGGAAACCGATGAGGACGGCAAGGCCGCCATCACGCTGCTCAAGCGCCGCGACGGCGGCAGGGCAACGTTTTTACCGCTGCATGCCATCAGCGCAAAACGCATGGCAGCAGGCGAGTTTTCCTCGCAGCGCGGCTATGTGGGCATTGCCTCTGAGCTGGTCAGCTGTGAGGCACGGTATCAGGCCGTGATCGAAAGCCTGCTTGGCAGGACGGTCGTTGCCCAGACGCTGGACGACGCGATCAAAATGGCAAGAAGCACCGGAAGCCGCGTCCGGATCGTCACGCTGGACGGACAGGTCATGAACGCGGGCGGCAGTATGACAGGCGGCTCGGCCTCGAAAAGCGCAGGCGTGCTCTCACGCGCAAATGAGCGTAAGCGCATCGAGGCGCTGTGTCAGCAGCTGCGCGAGCAGCAGCAGACGCTGCGTGCCGCATTCGATGAGGCGGCGTCTGCCGCGGCAAAGACAGAATTTGAGCTTACCACCGTACAGGGACAGCTGCGCGAGGCCGAGGATGAGGTGCTGCGCCGGACAGAGGAGCTCAAGCAGGTGCGTCTGCTGGTGCAGGCGCTGGGCGAGAATATTGCGGCCTATGACGCAGAGCTGGAACGCATCCAGAGCCGCAGCGGAAACGATGAGGGCAGGATGCTTGAGCTGGAAAAGCAGGCACTTGCGCAGGAAAAGCGGGCAGAGGCGCTTGGCCTTCAGATCACGCAGCGTGAACAGGGGCAAAGCGAGCTGTCTGAGCAGTCGGAAAAGCTGAACGAAACGATCACCGAGCTTCGGATGCAGACGGCTGCGCGCGATGCCGAGCGCACGGGCGCAGCGGAAAATGCGGCGCGGATGCAGGCGCTTTCTGAGGCGATGCAGGGCGATCGGGAACAGAAGGAACGCCTGATTGCGTCCTATGAGCAGCAGATCGCTGCGCTGAACGCGCAGATTGCAGAGGCGCAGACGCAGCTTTCGCAGCTGGAGCAGCAGGCAGACGAGCGCAGGCAGGCGCTTCGCGAGGCAGCCGAGCACCGTGCCCAGATCGAGGCGCGGCGCAACCAGACCGAGAAGCAGGCGCAGGAAAAGAACCAGAGCATTCTGCTGATGGAGCGCGAATCGGCGCGACTGGAGCAGAAAAAGGCCACGGCCGAGCTGGAACAGAAGCAGCTGCTGGATAAGCTTTGGGACTCATATGAGCTGACGCCCTCGACGGCCGAGAGCCAGCGCATCGAGGTTGAGAGCATGGCCGCCGCAAGCCGGCGAATCGGCGAGCTGCGGCGCAAAATATCGGCGCTTGGCACGCCGAACCTGGGCGCGATTGAGGAATATGCGCGCGTGAATGAGCGCTATACCTATCTGACCGGCCAGCGCGATGACGTGCTGCATGCGCGCGAGGAGCTGACGCACATCGTCAGCTCAATCACGGACGAGATGACAACCATCTTTGTGCGGGAATTTGAAAAGATCAACACATACTTTTCCAGCACCTTTACCGAGATGTTTGGCGGCGGCAAGGGCATGCTTTTACTGGAGGATCCGTCCAGACCGCTGGACTGCGGCATTGAGATCCGCGTTCAGCCGCCCGGAAAACAGGTCAAGACCATCACGCTGCTTTCGGGCGGCGAGAAGGCGTTTGTGGCCATTGCGCTGTATTTTGCCATTCTCAAGGTACGGCCAACACCGTTTTGTATGCTGGATGAGATCGACGCGGCGCTGGATGACCGCAATGTTGAGCGATTCGCGCTTTATCTGCGTAATCTGTGCGACAAGACGCAGTTTATCGTCATCACGCATCGCCGCGGTACGATGGAGGCATCGGATGTTCTCTATGGCGTGACGATGCAGGAGCAGGGCATCTCCAAGATTCTGCACATCCGGCTGGACGAGCTGGAGCAGCAGCTGGGAATTACGGAATAGACAGGAGCGTAACATGGGATTTTTTGATAAGATCAAGCAGGGACTCAGCCGCACGGCAAGCTCGATCAGCAGCGTATTTACTGCCTCCGAGCTGGATGATGATTTCTTTGACGAGCTGGAGGAAAGCCTTATCCTGGCAGACCTTGGCGTTGAGACCACGGACAAGGCCGTCACACAGCTGCGCGCGCTGGTAAAAGAGCGCCATCTGAAAACGGCGGACGAGGCGCGCGAGGCGCTGCGTGAGGTGCTGGTACAGATGCTGGACGTGGGAAGCCCGCGTCTCGCGCTGGAAACAAAGCCGTCGGTGGTTCTGGTCATCGGCGTCAACGGCGTGGGCAAGACCACGACCATCGGCAAGATCGCCAATCAGCTGCGCAGCGAGGGGAAAAAAGTCCTCCTGTGCGCGGGCGACACGTTCCGCGCGGCTGCGGCCGAGCAGCTGGCCGTCTGGGCCGAGCGCGCACACGCCGACATCATCCGCCAGCATGAGGGCGCAGACCCCGCATCGGTCGTTTTTGACGCCATCGCGGCGGCAAAGGCGCGCGGAAGCGACGTCATTTTGTGCGACACGGCGGGAAGACTGCACAACAAGGCAAATCTGATGAATGAGCTGAGCAAGATTTCGCGCATTCTTTCGCGTGAGCTGCCCGAGGCATCCAAAGAGGTGCTGCTGGTGCTGGATGGCACCACCGGCCAGAACGGCCTGATTCAGGCCAGACAGTTCCGCGAGATCGCGGGTGTGACCGGCGTGGCACTGACCAAGCTGGACGGCACGGCCAAGGGCGGCATTGTGATCTCTGTCGCGGACGCGCTGCAAATTCCGGTCAAGTACATCGGCGTGGGCGAGCAGATGGACGATCTGATGCCGTTTAACGCGGAAGAGTTTGTCCGCGCACTGGTTTAACGGAGGAGCGAGCATGAAAGCGGTACTGGCAAGCAAGAATCCGCATAAATTACAGGAGCTTCAGGCGATTCTGGGCGGCCTTGGCATTGAGGTCGTGCTGGAATCCGAGCTGGGGCTGGATATCGATGTAGAGGAAAACGGCACGACCTTTGAGGAAAACTCCCGTCTCAAGGCAGAGGCAGTCCTGCGCGCGGCGAACATGCCGACGATCGCGGATGACTCGGGATTGATGGTCGACGCGCTGGACGGCGCGCCCGGGGTCTACTCGGCGCGCTATGGCCCGAAGGGACACGCGGGAACGGACGATGAGCGCATCGCGTTTTTGCTGGAAAACATGAAGCACGTTCCGGAGGAAAAGCGGACGGCCAGATTTGTCTGTGTTATCACCTGCCTGTGGCCGGATGGACGCGAGATCGTTGCGCGGGGTGAGTGCCCGGGCGTCATTCTGCGCGAAAAGCACGGCTGCGGCGGCTTTGGGTATGACCCTGTGTTTTTCCTGCCGGAGCAGGGGAGAACGTATGCCGAGCTTCCGGCTGCGGGGAAAAACGCCATCTCCCATCGGGCAAGGGCGCTGCAGGAATTTTGCCGGAAGTACGAACGGATGAAGGAGACAGAAACATGATAACAAGCAAACAGCGCGCAGAGCTTCGCGCGCAGGCGAATACGCTGGATACCATTTTGATGATCGGCAAGGGCGGCATTTCGGATACCGTCGTGGCCGAGACGGAAAAGCTGCTGGATGCGCGCGAGCTGGTCAAGGGACGCGTGCTTGAGGCTGCCCTTCTGAGTGCGCGTGAGGCGTGTGACGAGCTGTGCGCGCGCACAGGCGCCGAGGGCATCCAGACGGTTGGCAGCAAATTTGTGATCTACCGCAAGTCGGAAAAGCTGGAACAGGCGCGCGCGGCCGAAAAGAAGGCGGCAAAGCCCGCCGCGAAGAAGGTCAATCCCGTCAAGGCCGGTATCCGCAGACGCCGCGCGGCTGCAAAGCTTGAGCGCGAGCGCCGCGACCAGTACTTCCACGACGCAGCGGTGAACGCCGCCATTGAGCGCCGCCGCCAGCGCGAGCAGCAGGACGACTAAATGGCGCGCATCGGGATTTTTGGCGGGAGCTTTAATCCGCCGCACCGCGGACACATGCTGGCCGCGCGTGAGAGCATGCGCCTGTTGAAGCTTGACCGGCTGCTGCTGATCCCCGCTGCGCTCCCGCCGCATAAGACGCTGGCCTCCGGCTCGCCGGATGCGCAGACGCGTCTGATGCTGCTGCGCCTTGCTGCGCAGGAGCTTGTGCAGACCGAGGTCAGTGATATTGAGCTGCGCCGGAGCGGCGCGAGCTTTACCGTGGACACGCTGCGCCAGCTGCATGCGGCCTATCCGGAGGATGAGCTGTTTTTGCTGATGGGGACGGACATGTATCTGTCGTTTGACACGTGGCGCAGCCCGCAGACGATCGCGCAGCTTGCCGTGCTTGCGTGCATGTACCGGACGGATGCGGATGAGACGCTTCTGGCGGCGCTGCGCGAAAAGCAGACGCAGCTTGCGCAGACGCTTGGCGCGCAGACCGTTTTTGTCCGGAATGAGGCGCTGGACGTGTCCTCAACACAGGTGCGCCGGATGCTCTTTTTTGGCTGCGCCGAGCCGTATTTACAGCCGCAGGTGCTGGATGCAATCAAAAAAATGCGCCTTTACGGCGTGGGCGATGCATGCACCGGCCTGGATTTTGAAACACTAAAGGAAAAAAGCCTTTCGCTGCATAAGCCCTCGCGCATTGCACATGCTGTGGGATGCAGTGAGACGGCTGCCGCGCTTGCCCGACGCTTTGGCGCGGATGAGACTGCGGCGGCGCGCGCCGGCATCCTGCACGATGTGACCAAGGCGCTGACGCGCGATGAGCAGCTGATGCTCTGCCGCCACGCGGGACTGCCGCTGACGCAGGACGAGACGGCGATCCCGTCGCTGCTTCACGCGAAGACGGCTGCCTGGGCAGCGGAGCAGATCTTTGGCGAAAGCGCAGCGGTCTGCGCGGCCATCCGCTGGCATACCACCGGAAAGGCCGACATGACGGCACTTGAAAAAATCGTCTATCTGGCCGATATGATCGAGCCGACGCGCAGCTATTCCGGCCTTGCGCGCATCCGCGCGGCGGCGCAGCGCGAGCTTGACGAGGCGGTGCTGCTGGCGCTGGAGCAGACGATTTCATTTTTGGAATATCGCGGCTTTGCCGTGTGCGGCGCCTCGGTTGAGGCACGCAGCTTTCTTTTAAAAGAGAGGGCGAAAGCATCAATATGAAACTCTTTGGCAACAGAAAACGCGCAAAGCATGTCCGCTCGCGCGGACGGCGCGCGGGTGGGCGCGGGTGGCTGATCGCGGTATGCGTGGCGCTCGTTTTGTGCGGCGGCGGATTTGCGCTGTACCGCACGGCTGTCCGGCCGGTCGAGCGCCCTGCGCAGCAGCCGCAAAAAGCACCCGCTGTGCAGCACGTGCCGGATGAGCCGGAGGAAGGACGGCAGCCGGACGGCGCAGAAACGGCAGACGATGCGGATAAAGCCGACGCGGCCGACGTTCCGACCGAGCAGCCGGTCAGCTTCCGCGACGGCGTGTACAACATTCTGATCTGCGGCACCGACGGCGACGGCTATCGAACCGACACCATCATGATCGCACATCTGGATACGAATACGCAGCAGACTGCGCTGATGAGCATCCCGCGTGACACGGTTGTGCCGACGCAGAGCGGGGGGATTATGAAGATCAACTCGGTCTATGCCGGCGGCGGCGAGAGCGGCATCGAGCGGCTGCGCAGCAGACTGCAAACGCTGCTTGGCTTTCCGGTGGACGGCTACTTTCTGGTCGATCTGGAAGCGTTTGAGAAAACCGTTGATCTGCTGGGCGGCGTGTGGTTTGACGTGCCGCAGGACATGTACTACGACGACCCCGGTCAGGAGCTGCACATCGATTTGAAGGCGGGGTATCAGCTGCTGAACGGAAAAGACGCCATGGGACTTGTCCGCTACCGCAAGGGCTATGCCTCACAGGATATCCAGCGCACGCAGGTGCAGCAGGAATTTCTGCGCGCGCTGGCAAAGCAGTGCATGTCGCTGAAAAGTCTGACGAAGCTGGGCGAGCTTGCGGGAGTTTTTACAGAATACGTCCAGACCGATCTGACGGTCGGCAATATGCTGTATTTTGCAAAAGAGCTGATGCGGTGCGATCTGGATGAGCTGACGACCTGTACCGTCGAGGGCGAGGGCGCGATGATCAACGGGATCTCGTACTACCCGCTGTACGATTGGAGCATACTTTCACTTGTCAATGCGTACTTTAATCCCTATGACACGCAGCTGACGCAGGAGAGCATTCAGGTGATCACGCCGGAGCTGGCAAAGACGTATCAGAAGCCCGCGCAGGACGAGACGGAACCGGCCGAGGATGAAGCGATCGATTCCGGCGAAGAGAATCCGGATGCGGAGAATCCGGAGACTGCGCAGGACGATATGCCGCAGACAGACACAGACTGGCCGCTTGAAAACGGGATAACGCAGCCGGACGAGCCGCCGGATACAGATGGGATACCGGAGAATATACCGATGGAAAACGACCCGCTGCTTTGGAATGAAGACGATTCTCAGACAGAAAACAGATAAAACAGAAAGGAAGCATGTCATGCTGAATGCAAAAGAAGTCGCGGCGCTTGCCGCAAAGGCGCTGGAGGAAAAGATGGGCGTGGATATCCGCGCAATCGAGATCACCGATGTTTCCACGCTTGCCGACTATTTCCTGATCTGCACGGCTACCTCGAACACACACGTTCGCACGCTGTGCGATGCGGTGGATGAGGCGCTGGACAAGGCGGGAGAGAAGCTCCTGAACCGCGAGGGACACCGCGGCGGCACGTGGGTGCTGATGGACTTTGGCTGTGTGGTCGTCCATGTATTCACCGAGGAGACGCGCGCGTTTTATGATCTTGAGCGTCTGTGGCAGGATGGCCGTGTCGTCACGCTGGGCGAGGGCGAGCGCATCTGATTGCGGCTGACGGCGAAAAAGTCCGAAATGCCCGCGATATGACTTGACAAATTGGGGCAAAGACCGTAAAATAACGACCATATTGGAAAAGACAACGATGGGAAAAAGGCATGGTATGCGTTCTCAGAGAGCCGGCGGCTGGTGTGAGCCGGTGATCGCGCCCTGCTGTACTGGCCCCTGAGTTGCCCGCCTGAACAGGGTGGGACGGTTGGCCGCGTTAAAGGCTCCCAAGAGGCGCTTTGCGCCTGAATCAGGGTGGTACCGCGTAATTTACGCCCCTGACTGCACATGCAGTCAGGGGTCATATTTTTTCAGGAGAACGATATGAAATACGATTTTGCAGCGATTGAGAAGAAATGGCAGAAAAAATGGGAAGAACAGAAGCCCTATGCCGCCGTCACAGGCGGTGACAAGCCGAAGTTCTATGGTCTGATCGAGTTCCCGTATCCGTCGGCGGCCGGTCTGCACGTTGGCCATCCGCGTCCCTTTACGGCGATGGACATCATCTGCCGCAAGAAGCGGATGCAGGGCTACAACGTCCTCAACCCCATTGGCTTTGACGCCTTTGGTCTGCCGACGGAGAACTTTGCCATCAAGAACCACATCCATCCGGCGATTGTTACCAAGAATAACATCGAAAACTTTACGCGTCAGCTGAAAATGCTGGGCTACAGCTTTGACTGGGATCGTGTGGTC
>CAZPYW010000007.1:0-19010 GCA_964590095.1 uncultured Oscillospiraceae bacterium
CTTGCGCACCAGCGTGCGGGTATAACGATAGGTGATATACTGCTTGGCGACCTCATACGCGCCGTGCGCCATGATCTGATGCTCAACCAGATCCTGAATCTCCTCGACCGACAGCGCGCGGTTCATCGACTGGCACGAGAGCTCAACGCTTTCGGCAATGCGCCGAATCTGCATCGGCGTCATGCGGTCAGCTTCCTCTGCGACGTTGTTGGCCTTGGTCACGGCGGCGATGATCTTCATAATGTCGAACGTAGCCTCAGAGCCGTTTCGCTTGATGATCTTCATGTTTTTCTCTCCTCATGTCTATGTAAATGCTGCGGCGCGCGCCCTTGGCGCAAACTCTCTTCCCGCTGCTCCGGCGGCCGGAGCAAAAAATGTAGGTATTCCCGTATTGCGTCAAAATGTTGGACACAAACCCGCAGGAATACCACAATATCTTGTGTGCCGCACCCATACTATACCCCATCAGGCGCAGCTTGTCAACCCGATTTTTTGTGGTTTACAGAATATCTGGTGCATAATTTTGCCGTGAAACACAAGATATTGTGTTTCACGGCAGCGGTTTCAGACTTTTAAGAACCTTTACCACTTATTCTCGACTTTTTCGGCAAAGCCGAAGAAATTTTTCACCGGCAGAACCGTCCCGTCGTCCAGCGTCACGCGTCCGGAAAAGTGTCCAAAGACCTGATGCTGGTCGGATTTCAGCACGACCAGACTGGTCAGCGACTTGCGGTCAAGCACCGGCGTAAAGTCCATGTAGAAGCGGTTATCGTCACTGGTGAATTTCCACGGTGAAAGATAATCCTCGCGTCCCCTGCTGTCCTTCGGGATTTCAAACGTCACCTCGCCCAGCTTGTGGATAACGCCGTCGTAAAGCAGGACATTCTCGCTTGCCGCCTGGGTATTTCCAAAACCATAGCCAATATTCCAGCCAAACGGCACGCCGTCCAGCTCACCCGAGGCGCTGCCCCAGTACCACGTGTTGTGATACGTCCACACACCGCGCCCCCAGTCCAGCACCGCAAAGAAGCGATCGGGCGTCAGCTCATACCGTGCGCCGCCCAGCTCGATCCAGCCCGAGGCGCGCATACAGTTGATTTTCTGATTATAGTAAAAATGCTTCGGCTTGTCAAAGGGCGTTGCGATGACCATGCTTTCCTCCGGCGCATCCGTCAGCGTCACAATGCCCTCAATGGCGTCGCGGCCACGGAATTTATCCATATGGAAGCTGAGTCTGCGCGCGCCGTCCGCATGGTAAAACGCCATGGCATAGCTGCTGCGCGCGATTTCACTGGTACCCGCATCCGAAGACTCCGGCAGACCGGTCCTGCCCAGCGGCAAAATCCGCATGGGACTGGTCGTCTGCTCCCAGCCCTCGTCAAAATTCAAAAACGAGATCGAGTCCAGACCCATATAGCCGTTGTCCGCAATCGTCAGCGCAAGGCCAATGTGTCCGTCGGTGATCAGATAATAGTCCCACTCCTTGATGCGCAGCTTTCCTGCGCGGATATCGCTGCGCCGATACTGGGAAAGCAGCCCTCTTGCCCAGCCCGCCTCGGCAAGGTCGCCGGACGGCGAAAGAAGCGCCGCGCGCTTTGTGATCTCATGCTGCTGTTTCATTTGGAACCCTCCTCAGTCAGATGATGGTTGAAAAACCGGAAATATGGTCTGATTCTCAGCGCCGCTTCCCCATTTTTGCAAAGAAGCGGAAGCTCAGCGGCCAGATGCAGCCTGCAAACAGCACCAGCACAAAATAGCGGATGGCGTCAGCCGGCCCCTGCGGCAGCAGCGCGCGCAGCGGTGCCTTGAGAACCGTCCTGACCGCCATTGCCAGCCCCAGCCCCAGCGCGACCTTGATGAGCTGTGCATACCAGACGGCGCTGACCTCGAAGCGGATATACTTTTTTTCGATCAGATACATCGGCAGCAGCCCTGCCACCGCGCCAAGCAGCGTCCACGCATTCTTGACGGCGCTTGCCAGATTGGACGCATCCTCACCTCCGGCGGGGAAATCCGCGCGGATGCCGCTGACATAGCCCAGAAACACGCCCGCAAACGCCAGCGCCCCCACGATCAGCCACGGCGCGCTCTTTTCCATTGCCCGCTCACTGCGGAACGCCGGATACAGCACAGCCAGAAACGCCGCCGCCATCAAAAATCCGACGCCGACATCTGCCGGCGTGTGTACGCCAAGATACATCCGCGAAAACGGCACCAGCACGACCAGCGCAATGCACACCGCGCGCACCCATTTGCGCCGCGTCATAATCCCCGCCGCGCCAAAGGTGCCGACGGCATTCTGCGTGTGGCCGGAGGGGAAGGAATAGCCGGTTGCCGCCGCGCGAGCGCTTTCCACAATGGTGAAATCGGGATCCAGCACCCACGGGCGCGGCACGCGGCAGACGATCTTCAAAAACTGGTTGCCGATCGTCCCGAACAGCCCCGCAAAAAAGGCATAATAGCCCACGCGCTTATCCACGCACCAGAACAGGACAAACGCCACCACCATAAATGCGATCTCACTGCCGCAGTAGGTCAGCGCGCCGAAAAACGCATCAAGCGCCGGAACGCGCAGTCCCGCAAGCAGGCGTAAAAATTCCATATGAACGCTCCTTTCCCGCGCACCCCTGCAGGGGCGCGGCAGACGCCGCGCAAGCGGCTTCTGCTGACAGTATACCACGTTCGCGACAAAAATGGAATATCCCGCTGCGCTTGCTTTTTGCGCAAAAATCGATATACTGATAGAAAAGACTTGATAAAGCGAGGCGTTGTTATGTTTTCACAGGAGAGTCGCTGCATCTATGCAAAAAACCAGCTGCTGGAGGTCATCTGCCAGCTGCGCTTCCCCGACATTCTGCGCATTGAGGCGCAGGAGCCGTTTGAATTTCAGGACGCGGTACGCGCCGATTACCCGCAGTATCAGAAAAAGGTCGAGCAGCTTCCGCCCAAACAGGAAAACGGCAAGCTCACGCCGCAGGGTACGACCAATAACTATCAGTTTATCTCGGCCGACGGCCACTGGAAGATCAGTCTGACGCGCGGCTTTATCGCGCTGTCCACCCACACCTACACCCGATGGGAGGACTTTGCCAACCGCCTTGACCGCATTCTGGCCGCCTTTATCCAGGTCTATCAGCCCGCGTATTTTTCGCGCGTCGGCCTGCGCTATATTAACGCCTTCCGCCGCGCGGCGCTGGAGCTTTCGGATACGCCCTGGCGCGAGCTGATCCAGCCTGGCTATCTTGGTCTGATGGGCGATGATGACGCGCAGGAGCGCGCATTTATCAAAAACGAACAGTCCGTCACCGCCGCCATGCCGGGCGGGGCAAAGTGCAACATCAAGTGCGGCCCCGGGATGCTGCGCAAGGTCAACAACCGCACGCACCAGACACAGGAGGAATCCGTCTTCATGCTGGATCTTGATCTGTACATGGAGGGGAATACCCCCCTCGGTCACGCCGTGCCCGCGCTGAATGTTGTCCACGGAAATGCAGGAAGCCTGTTCCGCGGCGCGATCACCGACACGCTGCATGAGGCTATGGAGCCGGAAGCCATCTAAGCACAAGCCAGTTTACAGGAGGAATCGACAGTGCGCCATCGTTTTGAGATGCGGAAAAAGGTCATGCTGACCATGGCCATTCTGACCATTGTGCCGGTCATCATCATGGGCGTTGTTTCGGCGGCACAGGCCAAGCGCATCATTGTGGAAAAGATGGAGTCGATCAACGCCTCCAACATGGTGATTTTGAACCAGCAGGTTACATCAAAGCTTGAGCTGCTGGCCTCCACGCTGCATGCGCTGCCGGAAAACAACATTTTCCGCGCCTGCATCGACCAGACGCCGACGGACAGAACCGAGTATTATGCCGCCAACGAACAACTGCGCAGTGAGCTTGGAAGCGCGCGAAATCTGCTTGGGCTGGGTCTGCCCGCCTCCTATCTTGTGCTGCTTGACAACGGCATTTATTACAGCGACATCACATCCGGCACAGACGTTGACCAGCTCTACCCGCAGCTGCATGAGCGGCTGCGCAGCGCGTCGTGGTATCAGATGCTCTGTGATGCTAGCTACTCCCGCTCCATCTGGCTGCATGAGGAAAGTCTGCTCTCCTCACTTGGCGGCCGGATGGTCTATCGGGCCAGCAATCTGATCATTGACGGCAAAAACCGCGGCGTCATGCTCATTGGTCTGAGCGAAACATACCTGCGCCGCATTCTGAAAAGCGCCATGATCACCAAAAACAGCCGGATCGTGCTATGCTCCTCTGATGCCGCCTGTATGATCGCCTCGGACATGCAGCCGTTTGACCCCGAGCTTCTTTCCGCAGAAAACAACCAGACCATGCGCATCGACGGCGAGCAGTGCATGGTGCTCAGCAGCAAGCTTTCACTCAACAGCGAAAGCGGAAAATGGCGGCTTTACATGCAGGTGCCGCTGAGTGACCTGTATCAGGAGGTCTCGCTGCTGTACTGGCTGACGGCGGCCATGATTCTCATGTGCTGCGTGGCAATTCTGATCATGATGCTCTGCGTCAACCGCTGGCTTCTGCATCCCGTTCTTGAGCTGAGCGGTGCCATGCGCCGCGCGCAGCAGGGTGATTTCACCGTGCGGGCGCAGGTTTCGTATCACGATGAGCTTGGCGACCTGTCCGAAGGCTTTAACGACATGATCTCGGCGCTGGAAAACAGCATCCAGCGCATCCACCACGACGAGCAGGCCAAGCATAAGCTTGAGATTCGCCTGCTGCAGGAGCAGATCAACCCCCACTTTATCCGCAACACGCTCAATACCGTCCGCTGGATGGCCGAGCTGAAGGGCGCGGTAGGCATCAGCAAGGCCATCACGGCCTTTATCCACATGATCAACTACAGCTTTGAGTACACCGAGACGGATATCACGCTGGCCGATGAGCTTGCGTATCTGGAGCAGTACATCTATATCCAGAAGCTGCGCTATCAGAATCTGTTCACCTACCGCACGCAGATTCCGCCCGAGCTGCTGCGCGCCAAGGTGCCGAAGCTGATTTTGCAGCCGGTGATCGAAAACAGTATCCTGCACGGCATCACCGAGCAGGACAAGATGGGCAGCATCACGCTGACCGCTGCGGCCGAGGACAACACGCTCTGCATGAGCGTATACGACGACGGCCAGGGCATCGAACCGGAAAAGATCGCAGAGATCATGAACGGCACCTGCCGCGTGTCTGACCGCGGCAGCAGCCACATCGGACTGTACAACATCATTGAGCGGCTGCGGCTGCTCTATGGACGGGGCGACATGCAGATTGAAAGCGAAAGGGGCGTCTATACCCGCGTCAGCATCCGCATCCCGTTGGAGCTTAAGGAAGAGTAACATGGTAAAAGTAGTTTTGATCGACGACGAGCCGTTCCATCTGATCGGAATGCGCTCGATCATCCCATGGGAGCAGCACGGCTATCTCATCGTCGGTGAGGCCAGAAGCGCCGCCGCCGGTATTGAGCTGATTCTAAGCACCAGCCCCGACATTGCGCTGGTCGATATTCTTATGCCGGGTGTTGACGGGCTGGAGATGATCCGCCGGCTGCGCGATCTGCCGCAGCCGCCCGCCTTCATCGTGCTCAGCTGCATGAATGATATCCAGCGCTATAAAGAGGCCGTTTCGCTGGGCGTCAGCGAGTATCTGCAAAAGGAGCTTGTCACGCCCGAAACGCTGCTTGAGGCGCTCGCGCGCGCAGGCGCCTCGCGCCATCCCGCGCAGCAGCCGGAGTCCGGCAAGGACGCTGCGCTCTCAGAGCAGAGCAGCTACTCTGCCCGCGCCGCCTACCTTGACCGGCTGATGTGCGGCAGCCACGCAGACCTCTCAGCCGCGGCACAGCGGCTGGAGCAGATCGGCCTTCTCCCGCGCGGGCGCGCCTACTGCGCTGCGGCCATCTCGCTGCAAAATCTCTATACCGCCGACCCGCCCGACGCGCAGCTCTGCGCCAGCGTGCTTGGCATCTGTCAGGAGATCTTCTGCATGGCAAACGGCGGCTTTTTCTTTCAGACCGCGGGGCACAGGCTGGCCGCGCTGCTTCCGCAGCTTGACGTGGGGTACATCACACAGCTGTTTGACCGCGTGCGCTGCACCGCCGAGCAGGGACTCGACTGCACCGTTACAATGGGACTGAGTGCATGTGACACCGATGTCAGCGCGCTTCCCGCGCACTATGCCCAGGCGCTGCGCGCCGAGCAGCTGCGCTATTACCACGGCACGGGCAGGCTGTATCACTTCCCGTCTATAACGCGGGAAGTGGCTGCGCCGGAGCCGGCGCAGGACGCGCGCACCGCGCTGACGCTGCGCGAGCAGCTTGCGCAGCTGCACCAGTCGCTGCTGGATGAGCTGCCCGAGCCGCAGCGCGCCAAAGAGCGTCTGGCCGCCTTTGTCGAATATGTCCGACTGCTTGCCGGACGGAGCGGCGCGCTTTCGCCCGCGCTGCTGGACGCGTTTTCCTCTGCCGTTGCGCAGTGCCACAGCGCCGAAACGCTGGATGCGGCCACGGCGCAGATCGGCGCGCTGCTGGATACGCTGGAATCGGCGCGCGCGCCAAGCCGCGCCGATGAGCTGATCGAATCCGTCAGAGCCTATGTCCGCGACCATATCAGCGAGCGCATTCTTGCCCCCGATATCGCGGCGGCAATTTATATCAGTCCCTCGTATCTGGGACACGTGTTCAAGCAGAAGATGGGCGTCAGTCTCAATGACTACATCCGCACGGAAAAGGTACAGCACGCAAAGCACCTGCTGCAAAGCCGCTCTGTCTCGGACGTGGCCGCCGATCTTGGCTACAGCTCGACCAGCTATTTTGTTGCCATGTTCCGCGAGCAGACCGGCATGACGCCGCATAAATACAGGAAAACGCTGTCCCGCTGAACGCGGGCTGCACGCGAAAATACACCTTGCACGCAGGACGTGACAAAAATAGCGGTATTTCGCTTTGAAATACCGCTATTTTTTCAGATTTTCCAGTCGCTTCCACGCACGAAAGCAAAATCGCGCTATTTTTCCATGTGAATTCGAACAAAAAGCGCGCGGGGAATATGTTAAAATAGTGACGCATTCAACAGAATGTATGATAAAAAGGAGGAAATGAAATGAAATTCACAAAACGCATTCTTGCGCTGCTTCTGGCCGCTCTGATGCTGCTCAGCCTTGTTGCCTGTGCCGCCAAGACGCCCGCCGCAGACGCTCCTGCGACCGACGCTCCCGCTGCCGATACGCCCGCCAGCGATGAGCCCATCACGCTGACGCTGTGGACCTGCAACAACATGGTCAAGGCTCCCGAGATCAACCTTCCGCAGGAAGAGTGGTACATCAGCGGCGCAATCGAGCGCTTCTGCGACCTGCATCCCAATGTCACCATTGAGATCGCTTCCTACTCGGATAACGCACAGGTCTCCAACGACTTCAAGGCCGCTACCGTTGCACAGTCCGGCCCCGATATCGTCTGCTTCATGAACGGTCTGGCTCTGCTCTCGCTGAAGGACGGCCTGCTGCCCCTGAACGATTACATCACCGATGATCTGCGCAACAACGTTGTCGGCTGGGACACCTGTGCCGATGGTCTGAACGCAGAGAACACCATCTATGGTATGCCCTATGCCGGTCAGTCCGTCGCCTGCTTCGCCTATAACAAGGCACTTGTCAAGCAGGCCGGTCTCGACTTTGAGAACGACACCCCCCGCACGGTCGATGAGTTCTACGCCGCAATGGACACCATGAAGGAAGCCGGCATCCTGCCGTTCCACGTTGACGAAAGCTACCCGATGCTCCTGCTCTACGGCCTGGGCATGTGGTGGGAAGAGAAGTCCGGTCTTGACGGCATCCTTGCCCATGACACCGAGGGCACCTCTTTCGCCGATGACGAAGGCTTTGTCTACATGATGACCGAGTATCAGAAGTTCTATGAGAACGGCTGGGTCAACGAAGACACCGCTACCTCCGCTGATCTCTACAACGCCTTCCTGCAGGGCGAATGCGCCATGTACCCCATCTTCTTCTCGGATGTCTACACCTTTGAAGAGGTTCTGGGCGACGACCTGGGCGTTCTGCCCGTTCCCACCACGCGTGAGGACATGGTCGACACCAAGACCGCTGTCGGCGGCGTTGGCGCAGCACTTGGCGTCAGCAACTTCTGCGAGAACCCCGATATGGCTGTTGAGTTCGTCAAGTTCCTGCTGAGCCGCGACGAAATGATCCGCTACTACACCGTTTCTCCCGAAGTTCCCATCCGTACCGACATCACCGCTGAGGACATCGGCGCTGCGGATGACAAGTTCCTTGCCATCGCAACCGAAATGTCTGCCGGTATCTCCTACTGGCCGGACAACAACCTGAACGCCGACGTCGCCAACGTCTACTACTCCATGCCCGGTCAGGTTCTGGTCGGCAACATGAGCGTGGATGAGCTGACGCAGATGATGGATGAGGCAAGCCTCGACTGATTCTTTCACCAATTACTCTACTTTTGCGTAAACCATTGCTGCCCACAGCAACGTGCTGTTGCTGTGGGCACAATGCTCAGGAGGCGATTATCATGTTTAGACGTTCTAAACCCAGAACGCTGGCGCAGACAGACAATCTGCAGGGTTGGCTTGCCGTCCTGCCGATCGTGATCCTACAGCTTCTCGTCTGCATCTACCCCATCGGAACCGTCCTTGTCAAAAGCTTCACCAACTGGGACGGCATGCTGAAAAGCGACTTTGTCGGTCTGCGAAATTACATCCGTCTTTTCAGTGACGGCACATTCTGGACGCTGCTTCGCAACACCGGCGTCTTTCTTCTGACAATTCCTGTGCAGTTTATCATCAGTATGGTCATTGCGGTCATCCTGCACAGTAAAATCCGCGGTTGGAAATTCTTCCGCATGGTCTATTATCTCCCCTCGATCGTCTCCATGACGGTTGTCGGTCTTCTCTGGAAGATCATGTTCGGCTTTGAGGGTCCGATCAATGAGATTCTGCGCGCCATCGGTCTGGACACCATTGCAATCGAGTGGCTCAACTCCGGCGTCTCGGCACGCTTTGTCGTGTTCCTGTGTCTGGTCTGGAGCAACATCGGCTGGCAGGTGCTGATCATCTTCGGCGGTCTGACCAGTATGGACAACTCCGTTCTTGAGGCCGCCACCATCGACGGCACCGGCTTCTGGAGCAAGCTCTTCCGCATTACCATCCCCATGCTCTCCCGCACGGTGGAATATTCGTTCATCGCCACAATGATTTGGATTTTCACGGGTATCTTCCCGTTGATTTTCTCCATGACCTCCGGCGGGCCGCGTTATGAAACGACCACGCTGGACTATATGGTGTACATCAAGGGCTTTAACGGCTCAAAAATGGGACAGGCGTGTGCGCTGTCCGTGATCCTGCTGCTCATCATTCTGCTGATCACCGTCATTCAGATGCATCTGAGCAACAAGGCAGACGACTGGAGGTGACGGCATGGGCAAAGCAAATACACCGGCCAAAAAGCTTTTGATGGTCGTGATCTACATCGGCCTGATTCTGCTGGCATTCACCTATCTCTATCCGCTTTTCTTCATGGCCATCAACTCGATCAAAACGGCGGGCGAGTATACGCGCGACATCTTCTCCATCAAGCTGATCGGCGCGCGCTGGGAGGTCTATCTCCAGCTGTTCCGCGACTTTAAGATCGCGCGCTATCTGCTCAACACGCTTTACGTGGCCGTGATGAAGCTGGTCTTCACGATGCCGCTGGCCATCATCGCAAGCTATGCCTTTGCAAAGCTGAAATTCCGCGGCAAGACCATCGTCTACCCCGCCATCCTGATCGGCTCGTTCATCCCGTTCCAGGTCATCATGATTCCCGTCTACATCATGCTTGCGCGCGTCAAGCTGCTTGACACGTTCACCGGTCTGATTCTCTACACCGGCGCGCTGGGTCTGCCCAGCACCATCATGATGCTGACCGGCAGCTTTGGCGCAGTTCCGAATGAGCTGCTTGAGGCCGCCACCATCGACGGCTGCGGCTTCTTTAAGAAGATCACCAGCATCATGGTTCCCATGGGCAAGCCCGCCATCTCCATCTGCGTCATCACCGGCTTTATCAGCAGCTGGAACGACCTGCTTGGCCCCACGGTCATCATGAAGAGCGTGGATAAGCGTCTGATCATGCCGGCACTGACCAGTCTGGTCGGCAACCACAACATGGACATCCCCTATCAGCTGGCCGGTCTGCTGCTGGCCTCTGTCCCCGCCATCCTGATCTATCTGGTTCTGCAAAAGCAGATCATCATGGGCATCACGGCGGGCTCGATCAAGTAATTCATTTTATCTCATTTTATCTTATTCATTTCATTCATCACCATTTCCGCCGGAAGCGGAGAAAGGACAATCAACATGGAAAAGATTCTGAACATCGGTATCATCAGCTGCAGCGTCATGGCACAGGCACACATGCAGGCCGTCAAAAACAACGTCCACGCCAATCTGGCTGCGCTCTGCGACGTCAATGAGACGCTTCTGCACGAGGTTGCAGAGAAGTTCGGCGTCAAGAAGGCCTTCACGGACTATCGTGACGTTCTGGCTGACCCCGAAATCGACGCCATCATCATCGTCACGCCCGACCAGACCCACCGTGAGATCACGCTGGCTGCGCTGGAGGCAGGCAAGCACGTCCTGTGCGAAAAGCCCATGGCACTGACGCTGGAGGACTGCGCCGTGATGATCGAGGCTGCCAAGAACGCCAAGACCAAGATGATGGTCGGCCAGATCTGCCGCTACACCCCGGGCTTCATCGCGGCAAAGGAGCTGATCGACCGCGGCGAGATCGGCGAGCTGTTCTTCGTTGAGACCGAGTACGCGCACGACTACGCCAAGATCGACATGCCCTGGCGTCTGGATCCGCTGCGCCACGGCTTCCTGGGCGGCGGCTGCCACGCAGTCGACCTGGCGCGCTGGATTGCCGGCGACCCCGTCGAGGTCTTTGCCTACGCCAACCACAAGATGCTGCACAACTATCCCACCGACGACTGCACCATCGCGGTCATGAAGTTCCCGAACGACGTCATCGGTAAGGTCTTCGTCTCCACCGGCTGCAAGCGCGACTACACCATGCGCAGTGTCTTCTATGGCAGCAAGGGCACCATCATTACCGACAACACCAGCACGCATATGACCGTCTTCAAGGAAGGCATGGGCAACGGCGAAAGCATCCTCTCCTCTCTGCCCGAGACGCACGCCATTCCGGTTCAGTATCCGGTCAAAGTCAACAACCACAACACCTATGGCGAGCTGGAAGAGTTCCTCGACTGCATCCTGAACGACAAGCCAATCCGCACCACCGCCATTGAGGGCGCAAAGACCGTCAAGGCCAGCCTTGCAGCCGTTGAGTCCAGCAAGACCGGCAAGCCCGTACAGATCAGCTACGATTTCTGATCCTGCATAACTGCACTCTCCGGTGCTGTATCTGCTCCAGCTGAACAGCTGATGCCCCAAACAGGCGCTGCAAGCCTTTTGCAGCGCCTGTCAGGCAATTCATGCAAAAAACGTGTAAGCAATATTGAACGGCTGATACATTTCTGTTATACTACATGCGCGGAAAACGCAAAAAGAATTTAACGAGGAGAAACCGATATGAAGCTACAGGCAAGCTGGATTGCGCCGCCCGTCCCAACCGGCGAGGTGTGCCCCATCTATTCCCGCAGTTTTTCGCTGCGCGGCACGGTGCGCGCGGCGCAGCTGTGCGTCACGGCGCTGGGCGTTTATCACGCAGAGCTGAACGGCAGGCCGGTCAGCAGCGCCGTTTTAATGCCGGGCTGGACAGCCTATCACACGCGCCTTCAGGTGCAGCGCTATGATGTAACCGCACTTTTGACCGCCGAAAATCAGCTGCGCATCGGCGTGGGACGCGGCTGGTACCGTTCGCGGCTTGCCGGCTGGTCGGATGCCCCCGCCGAGGAAAAGCGTCGGCTTGCCGAAACGCCCCCTGCCCTGCTTTGTGAGCTGCACATCACCTATGCCGACGGCAGCGAGGAGCGCATTGCCAGCGCGCCGGACTGGCAGGTGCTGACCGGTCTTGTCCGCGAAAGCAGTCTGTATGACGGCGAGTTTGCGGATGCCTCACTGGAGGAAACACTGCTTGGCGATGCCGTCTGCGTGGACGGCCCCGATGAAACGCTGATCGAGCAGCAGGGCGAGCTGATCTGTGAGCACGAGCGCATCGCGCCGCGCCGCATCTTCCGCACGCCAAAGGGCGAGCTGGTCGTGGACTTTGGCCAGAATCTGACCGGCTATGTTGCGCTGCATCTGTGCGCGCAGAAGGGCGCGCGTGTCGAGCTTTCCCACGGCGAGGTGCTGGATGCAGCGGGCAACTTCTATAACGCAAACTACCGCTCTGCCAAGGCAAAGCTGGTCTACATCTGCCGCGACGGCGAGCAGACGTATCACCCGCTGTACACCTTCTTTGGCTTCCGCTACATCCGGCTGGACGCCTTCCCCGGCGAGCCGACACCGGAAAACTTCACCGCGATCGTTGTGCATTCTGACATGAAGCGCACCGGCCGCGTCCGCTCGTCCAGCGCGCTGCTGAATCAGCTGTTTGACAACATCCGCTGGGGACAGAAGGGTAACTTCCTGGATGTCCCGACCGACTGCCCGCAGCGCGATGAGCGCCTTGGCTGGACCGGCGATGCACAGGCATTTATCAAAACCGCGTGCTATCAATATGACGTCGAGCGCTTTTTTGCCAAATGGCTGGCCGATATGGCCGTCGATCAGCGCGAGGACGGCGCGATTCCGCACATCATCCCCCGTGTGCCGTGGCTTGGCGCGGGCAGCGCTGCGTGGGCAGACGCCGCGACCATCTGCCCGTGGCAGATCTATGAATTCTACGGCGATAAAGCGCTTCTGCGCAGCCAGTTTGACACCATGAAGGGTCATCTGCGCTACATCGCCTCGGTGACAAAGGACGAATATCTGTGGACAGGTGACGTACACTTTGGCGACTGGCTGGCGCTTGATATGCAGGATGGGGTCTACCCCGAGGCATCAAACGGCATCTACAAGGGCGCTTCCCGCGACGATCTGATCGCGTCGGCGTTCTACGCATATTCGACCGCCCTTGTGATCAAGGCCGGTCATGTGCTGGGCGAGGATGTCACGGCGTATGAGCGCCTGTATCAGAATATCGTTCAGGCCTTCCGCGCGGCCTTCCCCGACTATCGGACACAGACCGAGCTGGTGCTGGCGCTGCACTTTGGCCTTGCGGCGGACGTACCGGCCGCCGTGGCGCAGCTGGTGCAGCTGATCCAAAACGCAGGCAACGCGCTGCAAACCGGCTTTGTCGGGACGCCGTATCTGCTGCATGTTCTGTCGGACAACGGCCAGACCGCGCTTGCATATCAGCTGCTCCTGCGCACGGAGTATCCGTCGTGGCTGTATCCGGTGCTGCACGGGGCAACCACCTGCTGGGAGCACTGGGACAGCCAGAAGCCGGACGGCTCGTTCTGGAGCACGGACATGAACTCGTTTAATCACTATGCCTATGGCGCGGTGCTGGACTGGGTGTATGAAAAGGCGCTTGGCATCCAGAATGCCGCAGGAAGCGCGGGCTTTGCCCGTCTGCGCATTGCGCCGCAGCCCAGCGCGCAGCTGCAATGGCTCGAGGGCAGTCTGGACACGCGGCACGGCACCGTCCGCGTCGGCTGGCAGAACTGTGAGGGTCGTCTGCGCTATACGCTGTCGCTTCCGGTCGAGGCCGAGGTCTGTCTGGACGGCACGACAAGGCTTCTTGATGCAGGAGAATACGTCTTCTTTACCGAACTGCCAACTGCATAAGCATTCCCCAACCGTCCCGATGCAGCGCATCGGGACGGTTTTCGCATGATCGGGAAATCTGAAATTTTACTTTATCCATTGCCGCTGTAAAGCAAACATGGTATGATAGAGGGAGAAAAGAACCTGATTTGAAATGGGGTATCTGTATGAAACGAATCCTTCGCCGCGCACTGCCAGTTCTGCTGCTGGCTGCGCTGCTCTGCCTGCTCACGCTGCCTGCGCTGGCCGCTGACACACAGGACTGCGGCGCAAAGCTGATCGCCTTTACCTTTGATGACGGCCCCGGGCTCTATACGCGTGACCTGCTAGACGGTCTGGCCGCTCGCGGTGCAAAGGCCACGTTTTTTATTGCCGGATATCGCGTTTCCTCCTACCCGGGTGTGCTGGATGCCATTGTTGAGGGCGGGCACCAGCTGGCCAACCACACCTATAACCACGCCGATCTGAACACGCTTACATACGACGGCGTCCGGCAGGAGGTCGAAGCCACGCGCAGGCTGCTTGCAGAGGTCGGCGGTGAGCTGACCTACTACGTCCGGCCGCCCTATGGAAACGCCAACTCCACCGTGCGCTCTGCCATGGATGTGCCGCTGATCAACTGGTCGGTGGACTCGCTCGACTGGCAGAGTCTGAATGCGCAGGCGGTTTGCAGCAGCATTCTCAAGCAGGCCTATGACGGCGCGATCGTACTGGTACACGACATCTACCGCACCAGTGTACAGGGCGCACTGGCCGCCATCGATGCACTTTCAGAGCAGGGCTATGAATTTGTCACCGTGGAAGAGCTGCTCCTGCGGCGCGGTGTCACGCCCGAGGCCGGCACCATCTATTATGACGCCAAAAATAAGGGCATCAACCTCCCTGCCGACGCCGTTGTCACCAGCGGGTATGATGAGTCCAACATCAGCAGTCACTGGGGCTATGACGCCATGCTGTTCTGTCTGGAGCACGGCTATCTGGAATACGGCAAAAACGGGCTGCTCCTGCCCGATCACGCCATTTCACGCGGTGATTTTGCCATGGCGCTGGCGCGCTTTTGCGGCGTGGATGCAAGCTATAGCATGCAGACCGGCGGCCTGTTTACCGACGTCTCTGCAGATGATGCGCGGCGGCCGTACATCGACTGGGTCTTTGACGCGGGACTGATGGCGGGGTATGAAATGCGCTTCCGGCCGGATGATTCGATCACGCGCGAGGAGATCGCAACCGTCCTTTCGCGCTATCTCACCCTGCGCGGCAAGGCGCAGCCCATCGCTGACCCTGACGGCGTGCTCGCCATTTATTCCGACAGTGCAAAAATCTCAGACTGGGCGCGTGAGGGCGCGGCGCTTTGCACCAGACTTGCCATCTTCCTTGGAAGCGGCGATGCCTTCCTGCCGCAGCGCAATCTGACACGCGCGCAGGCCGCCATGCTGCTTCAGCGTTTACTTGCATATTGACCGAGCATGTGCCTGTCCGGATTTTTTTCGGACAGGCCGCTTGTTTATGTTGCCTTTTGTGGTTTTTGGTGGTATCATGAAGAAAACAGCGTCGCTGACGCCTGAGTATTGGAGGAAAACGCGTTATGGATTATAAAAAGCTGCAAAACGGCAGTGATATTCGCGGTGTCGCACTTGAGGGCATCGAAAACCAGCACGTCAATCTGACCGAGGCGGCCTGCCGCGACATCGGACGCGGCTTTGCGCTGTGGCTGACGCAGAAGACGGATAAGCGTCCGCTGCGCGTATCTGTCGGCCGCGACTCGCGTCTGTCCGGCCCCGCGCTGTGCAGCTGGATCTGTGAGGCGATGGCGGCTGAGGGTCTGCTTGTCACCGATCTTGGCATGGCCTCGACCCCCGCAATGTTCATGTCCACTGTGACCGAGGGCTACTGCTTTGACGCCTCTGTCATGATCACCGCCAGTCATCTGCCCTTTAACCGCAACGGCTTTAAGTTCTTTACGCCCGAGGGCGGTCTGGAAAAGCAGGATATCAGCGAAATCCTGACGCTTGCCGCATCGGATGCACATACCGGCCTTGCCGCAGGGTGCGTAGAGACCGGCGCCTTTATGGACGCCTATGCCGCGCTTTTGTGCCGCAAGGTACGCGCCGCCACCGGAAGCGAAACGCCGCTGGACGGCCTTCGCATCGTGGTAGACGCAGGCAACGGCGCAGGCGGCTTCTACGCCGAAAAGGTTTTGCAGCCGCTGGGTGCAAACACCGACGGCAGCCGTTATCTTGAGCCGGATGGCTCGTTCCCCAACCATATCCCGAACCCCGAAAATGAGGCGGCCATGCAGTCGATCATGGAGGCCGTGGCCGAGACCAGAGCCGACCTTGGCATCATCTTTGACACCGACGTTGACCGCGCGGGTGCGGTGCTTTCCGACGGCTCTGAGCTCAACCGCAACCGCATCATCGCCATGCTTGCAGCCATTTTGCTGCGTGAGCATCCGGGCACGACCATCGTGACCGACTCGATCACCTCCACCGGCCTTGCCGCGTTCATTGCGGCGCGCGGCGGCGTGCATCACCGCTTCAAGCGCGGCTATCGCAATGTCATCAATGAGTCCATCCGTCTGAACCGCGAGGGGCATGACAGCCAGCTGGCCATTGAGACCTCGGGTCACGGTGCGCTGAAGGAAAACTACTTCCTGGATGACGGTGCCTATCTGGTCACGCGCCTGCTGATCGAGCTGGCACGCGGCAAAAAAGAGGGCTACACGCTGGAATCCCTGATCGCCGATCTGGCCGAGCCCGCCGAAAGCCACGAATTCCGTATGAATCTGCTGTGCGAGGACTTCAAGTCCTATGGCCAGAGCGTCATCGACAAGCTGACGGCCTACGCCGCGGCACAGGACGGCTGGTCGGTCGCGCCCAGCAATTATGAGGGCATTCGCGTCAATCTGGATGACGCGCACGGAAACGGCTGGTTCCTGCTGCGGCTGAGTCTGCACGACCCGCTGATGCCGCTGAACATCGAATCCGACAGCGTGGGCGGCGTCAAAACGATTGCCAAAGAGCTTTATGCGTTCCTCTCCGGCTGTGATCTGCTGGACACCGCGCCTGTTGAGGCGTTCGTCCAATGAGCAGCCCGCGTGTCATTCTGATCACCGGCGCAGGCGGCGGCATTGGCTCGGCGCTGGCGCGCCGTCTGGCCACGCCGGACACCGCGCTGGTGCTCCTTGGCCGAAATTCCGAGAAGCTTGCCGCCGTGGCTGCACTTGCCGCGCAGCAGGGCGCGCAGACACTCACGCTGGCGGGTGATCTGACCGATGATGCCTATGCAGCCGACTGCGTGCGCGCAGCCGCCGCGCACTTTGGCGGGCTGGACGTGCTGATCAACAACGCCGGCATGACGCTCTCCTCTCCGCTTGAGCAGACGCCCATTGCACAGTACGACCGCATCATGGCCATCAACGCCCGCGCGCCGTATCTGATGTGTCAGCTGGCGCTGCCGCTGCTGCGAAAGTCCGCCTGCGCGTCCATTTTGAACATCGCCTCGGTCGTGGCGCACAAGGGCTATCCCCTGCAAAGCGCCTATGCCGCGTCCAAGCACGCGCTGGCCGGCTTCACCAAGTCGCTTGCCAATGAGGTTTACCGCGACGGCATCCGCGTCCACATGATCGCGCCTGGCGGCGTATTCACCGATATGGTGCGCATTTCGCGCCCTGATCTGACGGGCGAGGATATGATCCTGCCAGAGGATATCGCAGAGATCGCAGCGTTTTTGCTGGAGCATCGCACCAACGCCGTCATCGACGAGATCTGCGTCCACCGCGCCGGAAAAGAGCCGTTTGCATAAGCGGCCCGCGCAAAATCCACCGTATGGAGGCTGACTATGTTTGCACCCCTGCATAAGCAGATGATCGAGCATCTGCTTTACCCCCTGATGGAAAAACGAAAGGGCAACCATATCCGCGACTATTTCCGCGCCCTGCGCCAGACGGAAAACGCTGCGCCCGATGCGCTGCGGGACATCCAGCGTGAGCGGCTGTGTGCGCTGCTGCTGGACTGTGTAAAAAACGTCCCCGCCTATCAGCGCTGCGGACTCAGCGCGGAGGAAATCCAGCGCGACCCCTTTGCCGCGCTCGCGCGCATCCCGCCGGTATCCAAAAAGCAGATCATTGAGAACCCCGACGCATATCTGAACACGGCCATTGACCCCGCTGCGCGCATTGCCAACGTGACCGGCGGCTCGACCGGTCAGCCGCTGCACTTCTATATGGATCGCGCACAGGTCGAGCAGTATGAGGCCGCGCGCTGGCGCGGACTGAGCTGGTACGGCATCAGCTTTGGCAGCCGGAGCGTCATGATCTGGGGCAACCCCATCGATCTTGACCAGAGCGCACAGAAAAAGGCCGCCCTGCGTGAGCGGCTGCTCAAAAACCGCGTCATCTTCTCGGCCTACGGCCTGAATGAAAAGCGGCTGCATGAATATATCTCATTTCTCAACCGGTATCAGCCCGAGTATCTCTATGGCTATGCCAGCGCGCTGTATGCGTTTGCAAAAATCCTGCTGCCGCACAAGCATGAGCTGCATCTGCGCCAGCTCAAGGTCGTCGTCTCCACCTCAGAGGCGCTGCGGCCGGAGTATGCCGCACTGCTGCGGGAGGTTTTCGACTGCCCCATCGGCAATGAGTACGGCGCACATGATGCGGGCATTCTGGCGTATTCCTGTCCGCACTGCGGTAAGCTGCACGTCAGCGCGGAAAACGCCCTTCTTGAAGTACTTGACCCCATCACGCTCCAGCCGGTCAGCGCCGGAACCAGCGGCGTGCTGGCCGTGACCGACTTTGGAAACCACATCATGCCGCGTCTGCGCTATCTGCTGGGCGACACCATCGCGTATTCTGCCGACACCAGCGACTGCCCCATCACGCTCCCGCGGCTTGAGCATGTTGACGGCCGCGAGGACGCGCTGTTTGTCCTGCCGGATGGGACGCTGCTGCACGGCGACGTGCTGGCGCGCTTTGCGCGGCGCTACCGCTCGGTGCGGCAGTACCAGATGGTTCAGACCGACCGCGAAAACGCCACGCTCTATCTGGTGCAGGAGCCGCAGGATGACGGCGAGCGCGACGCGCTTTTGTCCGAGCTGCGCGCGCAGCTGACCGGCCTTACGCTGCACTGTGAATGCGTGGAGAAAATCGAGCCGCTGCCATCGGGCAAGATTCGCTACGCGGTGCGGAATTTCCCGCTGCGATAGGCCGTTTCCCGAC
>CAZPYW010000008.1:0-4411 GCA_964590095.1 uncultured Oscillospiraceae bacterium
ATACACATGGTTTTAGACGGCGAAAACTGGAAGACGGCCATTGCCCGCCACGCACAGGGGGTTGACCGTGCGTGGGTCAGACAGACGCTGGCGCGCTATCAGGCGGCAAAGGTCACCTATCTGCGCGATGGCGGCGACCGCTGGGGCGTGGGGCTTTATGCCGCCTCGATCGCCGAGGAGTACGGCATCCGCTACCGGACGCCGGCATTTCCCATCCATAAAAACGACCATTATGGCGGCTTTATCGGGCGGGGCTTTGACACACCGCAGGCGTTTTGCGCACTGGTGCGCGAGGCAAAGGCGGCGGGCGCGCATTTTATCAAGATCATGATCTCCGGCCTGATGGATTTTGAGCGGTTTGGCGTTCTGACGGACACGCCGCTGGAAAAAGACGAGATCGCGGGCATGGCGGCGGCCGCGCATGACGCGGGGCTGGCGGTCATGGCGCATGCCAATGGTGATGCGGCGGTGTCTGCCGCCCTTGCGGCGGGTGTGGACTCCATTGAGCACGGCGCGTATTTGTCAGAAGAAACGCTGTGCCAGCTTGCGGAAAGCCAGAGCGTCTGGGTGCCGACGCTGGTCACGATCGGCAATCTGATCGGGGACGGGCGGTTTCCGGATGACGTGCTGCGGCCGCTGCTCGCGCTGCAAATGCAAAACGTGCAGAAAGCCGCGCAGCTGGGCGCGTATATTGCGGCGGGGAGCGACGCAGGCGCATATCGCGTTTATCACGCACAGGGTGCACTGGATGAGCTTGCGCTGCTGCGCCGTGCGCTGGGTGACGGCGCGGAGCAGCTGCTTCTGCGCGGCGACGCGGCGCTAAGACAGCGCTTTTAGAGGCAGAACACGGAGCAGAATGTCAGAAAAAGTCCCGCGCAGGAATCTGCGCGGGACTTTGCTGCGCCAACGGACACGATATGCAGCGTACACTGCGCGCGGACGTTTTGTCTTTTGCGCGCAAAAAATGCCGCGCCAACGGCGCGGCAGAGCAGCGTGTATTTACGGTATGTTCTGGAATGTTTCGGCAAACAGCGTATTTGCGTACTCGCGCACGGCGGCGCAATAGTGCTCATAGGCGGGCAGAATTGCCTCGGCCTGCGGGGTGAGAGTGGCACCTCCTCCGTGTTTGCCGCCCGTTGCCGAATCGAGCAGCTTGAAGCCGAGTCCCTTCTCGGCGTTTTTGACGATGGTCCATGCTTTGGAATAGGCCATGCCGATGGACATGGCGGCCGAGCGCAGCGAATGTGTTTCACGCACACGGCTGAGCAGGACAGCAACGCCGGGGCCAAAACACTTTTCCTCCGCGAAAATGCGCACGGTAACAACGGGTCGTAAGTTCTCTTTCATGTGTTTATTATAGACCAGAACGGTGAAGAATGTCAATCAGACTGTGCTTTTGCTTGACCTTTTTTTCTGCACGTGCTATTCTAACAAAAGAATAACGAACCGGTGAGAGGTGGGGAAAACATGGAGCTTGCGCAAATGCTGGATATCAGACGCGGCGTGACCGCCATCATTGGAAGCGGCGGGAAAACAACGCTGATGTACGCCCTTGCGCGGGAGCTTTCGCGCGCGGCGCGCGTGATCGTCTGTACCACGACGCATATTTTCCCGCCGGAGCATATGCCGTGCCTGCTTTCGCCCACGGCTGAACAGGTCGCACAGACCCTCCAGCATGCGCCCGTCGTCTGTGTGGGCGCGCACTCGGAGAGAGGAAAGCTGATTGCGCCGGAGCTTTCGTTTTCCGTGCTCTGCGGTCTTTGCGATTATGTGCTGGTTGAGGCCGACGGCTCGCGCCGTCTGCCGATCAAGGCGCACGCGCCATATGAGCCGGTCGTGCCGGAGGAGGCAAACCAGACCATCTGTGTGCTGGGGCTGTCGGGACTGATGAAGCCCATCCGTGTAAGCGTCCACCGACCGGAACGCTATGCAGCTGACCTTGGCGTTTCGCCGGACACCGTTGTTACGCCGGAGCTTGCGGCGGCGCACCTGCGGCTTGAGGCGCTGCATACGCGCGTATTTCTCAATCAGGCTGACACACCGGAGGACAGGGCACTTGGGCGGCGGCTTGCAGCTGCGCTCTCGTGTCCGGTCTGCTTGGGCGCACTGGAAAGGGGAGAGGCAGCGTGCTTGTACTGATTCGCGGCGCGGGTGATCTTGCCAGCGGCATTGCGCTGCGGCTGCACCGCGCGGGACTTTATATTGTGATGACCGATCTGCCGCAGCCGACGGCCATTCGCCGGACGGTCAGCTTTTCACAGGCCATCCGGTTTGGAAAGACGACGGTTGAGGATGTGACGGCTGTTCGGGCGCAGACGCCGGAGGATGTGCGCGCCGCGCTGACAGCCGGACAGATTCCCGTGCTGCCGGATGCGAATGCTGCGTGCATGGTGTGGCTTCGGCCGGATGCAGTTGTCGATGCGATTCTGGCAAAGCGCAATCTGGGAACGAAAATCACAGACGCGCCGGTTGTCATCGGTGTCGGCCCGGGCTTTACGGCGGGGCTTGACTGTCATGCAGCCGTTGAAACCATGCGCGGCCATACGCTGGGGCGCGTCATCCGAAGCGGAAGCCCGCTTCCGAATACCAACATTCCCGGGCTGATCGGCGGCTTTGCCGGCGAGCGCGTGCTGCGTGCGCCCGACACGGGCGTGTTTTGCCAGCTGCTTGAGATCGGCGCAATGGTTACGGCGGGCGATATCGCCGGAACGGTAAACGGTAAGCCCATGCGCTGCACCATATCGGGTGTTCTGCGCGGTATTTTGCCGGATGGAACGCCGGTTACGGCGGGCATGAAATCGGGGGATGTTGACCCGCGCGGCGACGCGGCGGCCTGTTATACGGCCTCGGATAAGGCCATTGCCATCGGCGGCGGCGTACTACAGGCAATACTGGAATACAGCGGCGTGCTGCGCACGTGTCATGGAAATAACCTTATGGAACAGGAGTAAACGAGATGGAGGCAACAGAAAATATCAAGCTGACAAAGCTTTCAAAATGCGCCGGCTGCGGCGCAAAGGTCGGTGCCGGCGTTCTGGCGCAGCTGCTTGACGGCATCCGCGTTCACACAGACCCCAATCTGCTGGTGGGCTTTGACAAGAGTGACGATGCGTCAGTCTATCGCATTTCGGACGAGCTTGCGCTGGTGCAGACAGTTGACTTTTTCCCGCCAATTGCGGACGACCCGTATACCTTTGGACAGATCGCGGCGACAAATGCGCTCAGTGACGTCTATGCCATGGGCGGCGAGCCAAAGCTGTGTCTGAATATCATGGCTGTGCCGAAGGATATGCCGTCTGAGGCGGTGCATGAGCTGCTGCGCGGCGGCTATGACAAGGTTTATGAGGCGGGCGCGCTGATCACGGGCGGCCATTCGATTCTGGATGATGAGCCGAAGTACGGTCTGGCCGTGACCGGCTTTGTGCATCCGGATCGCGTGCTGACAAATTCCGGCGCAAAGGTCGGTGACGTGCTGTTTCTGACCAAGCCGCTGGGAATCGGCATTTTGACAACGGCGGCGAAGGCCGAGCTTGCATCGGATGCAAGCATGGAGCTGGCAAAGCGCCTGATGACCACGCTCAACAAGGCTGCACGTGATGTCATGGTCAAATACCGCGCTCACGCCTGTACCGACGTGACCGGCTTCTCGCTGATGGGACACGGCTGTGAGATGGCGCAGGGGAGCGACGTTACGATCGAGATCGATACCGCGTGCGTCCCGATCATTGACGAGGCGCTGGAGCTGGCGCGGATGGGCATTCTGCCCGAGGGCATGTACCGCAACCGCACGTTTGCCCAGCCAATGGTCGATGCGGGGACGGTCGAGCTTGCCGTACAGGATGTGCTGTACGACCCGCAGACGGCGGGCGGCCTTCTGATTGCGGTTGACGCGGCAGATGCCGATGCGATGGAGGCCGAGCTTTCGCCCGTTGTTCCGGCGTGCAGACGCATCGGTCGTGTGTGTGCGTACACCGGCGGCGCGCGTATCCGGCTGCTTTGAGGTAGCGCAATGAATCGCTATATTCTGACCGGTGAGGATACCCTGCGGCTTCTGCCGCCGCGTGACGGCGAGGAGGCCATGCTTGAGCTGACGTGTGGACGAACGATGATCTTTTTCGCCCTGCCGCAGATCGAATCGGGCTGCCTGGTGCGCGGAACGGTGACGGAAAACGGCGTTTGCTGTGCGCTGCGCCTGATCGCGCAGGACGCGCTGCTGGGTGAGCGGTATGAGCTGTATATTCCGTCAGATCGCGCAGACTATGCGGCATTTGCCGCAGCGCTTCGGGCATATGCGCCTGCGCTGATCGCGGAAGAAGTGGCGGACTTTGTGCCGGAGACGTGTGACCATTCCGGAAAACGGCACGCACATTGATGATACGAAAAGGGGCGGCACGGCCGCCCCTTTTTCATG
>CAZPYW010000008.1:4511-9006 GCA_964590095.1 uncultured Oscillospiraceae bacterium
CGGGAGCAGCTGCTCGATCGTCTGCGCAATGCGCGCCTTTTTGCGTTTGTTCATCAAAGTCCCTCCTTTGCGTCATCCGGTAGCATCTGCAAAACAGGGCGATTCATGCATGGCATGTACATGTTCCTCATACTGTGCCGGATCGTGCATTTCTGCGCAAAAAAGCAGAAAATTTGAACGGATGATTGTAAATCGATGCATGTAATGCTATAATGGTGAAAAACGATCAAAATGGGGAGGTTTTGGCGATGAGCAGAGCGGACGAATTATACATTCAGACGTGTCGTGACATTCTGGAAAACGGAGTCTGGGATACAGACCGCGATGTGCGGCCACGCTGGGAAGACGGCGCGCCGGCGCACACGGTGAAAAAATTCTGCGTGGTAAACCGGTACGATCTGCGCGAGGAGTTTCCCATTATGACGCTGCGCCGGACGTACTATCGCTCCTGCATTCAGGAGCTTCTCTGGATCTGGCAGAAGAAGTCCAACCGCGTCAGCGAGCTTGGCAGCCACATCTGGGACAGCTGGATGCAGCCCGACGGCACCATCGGCAAGGCGTATGGCTATCAGCTGGGCGTCAAGCACGTCTATCCGGATGGGATGTACGATCAGGTTGACTGTGTTCTGCACGATCTGCGGCACAATCCGGCCTCACGCCGTATTCTGACCAACCTCTATAACCACCATGACCTGCATGAGATGGCGCTTGCGCCGTGCGCATACTCCATGACGTTTAACGTCAGCGGCAATACGCTCAATGCCATTTTGAACCAGCGCAGTCAGGATATGCTGACGGCCAACAACTGGAATGTGGTGCAATACGCCGTTCTGGTACATATGATGGCGCAGGTGTCGGGGCTTGAGGCGGGCGAGCTGGTGCATGTCATCGCTGACTGCCACATCTATGACCGGCACGTGCCGCTGGTGGAAAAGATGCTGCAAAATCCGCAGTATCCGGCACCCAAATTCGTCATCGACCGGTCGGTGACAGATTTCTATCAGTTCACGGTGGACAGCTTCCGGATGGAAAACTATCAGTATGCGCCGTTTGATGAAAAAATTCCGGTTGCAATTTGAGGTGTAAGGATGGAACTGATCGTAAATGTGACGGAGAACTGGGGCATTGGCTTTGAAAACCGACTGCTGGTCTCCATCTCGGCTGATCTGCGCCGCTTTCGGCAGCTGACCACGGGGAAAACGGTCGTGCTTGGGCGCAAAACGCTTGAGACCTTCCCGGGCGGCAGACCGCTGAAAAACCGCACGAACATCATCCTGACGGCCAATCCCGCATATCAGGCAGAGGGCGCGCAGATCGCGCATGGCACGGACGAGCTGTTTGCGCTTCTGCGTGCGCAGGCGCACGCGGATATCTGCGTCATCGGCGGCGCGAGCGTGTACCGGCTGCTGCTGGATTATTGTGATGCAGCACGCGTGACAAAGACTTATGTAAACTGCAAAGCGGATGCCTTCCTTCCGAATCTGGACGCGATGGAGAACTGGACGGTGCAGGAGAAATCAGAGATGCTGGAGGAAAATGGCCTCCGCTTCCAATACATTGATTATGTAAACTTAACGCCGAAAGCACTACCGCAATATGAAATACAAAGGAACGAAACGACGATATGGAGCAGAATTTGACATTCAGTGACCTTGGACTCTCACCCGAGATCCTACAGGCACTGGAGAAAAAGGGCTATGGCTATCCCACCCGCATTCAGGCCGAGGCCATCGGCCCGCTGATGCAGTGGAAGGACGTGATCGCAAAGGCGCCCACCGGCACCGGTAAGACCTTTGCCTTTGGCATTCCGATGATCGAGCATATTGACGCGGACTCGCAGGAGCTGCAGGGGCTGATTCTTGCGCCCACGCGCGAGCTTGCCATTCAGATCGGGGACGAGCTGCGCGGCCTGCTTGCATTTTATAAGAATATCCGCGTGGCTGTGGTCTATGGCGGCGCAAAAATCGAAACGCAGATCAAACAGCTGCAAAAATTCCCGCAGATCGTTGTCGCCACGCCCGGGCGGCTGATGGATCACTATAAGCGTAAGACGCTGCGTCTGGACAAGATTCGGACGGTCATTCTGGATGAGGCCGACCGGATGCTGGATATGGGCTTCTTTGATGATGTGACAAAGATCATTGAGAAGATCAAAAACCGCCGGAATCTTGGCCTGTTCTCGGCAACCATCTCACAGGAGGTCATGACCGTTTCCTGGATGTATCAGCGCGACGAGGTCGAGATCACCGTCCCCGCCGATCAGGAAAACCGTCCCGACATCGACCAGTATTCCATCACGGTCTCTCAGCTTGAGAAGCCGGATGCCGTGCTGCGGCTGCTGCGGACGATGCGGCTGGAGCGGACGATCATTTTCTGCAACACCAAGGTCATGTGCCAGCGTCTGACCGACGATCTGCGCCGCGCAGGCGTGGATGCCGACTGTCTGCACGGCGATATCCGGCAGGCAACGCGGGAAAAGACCATGCGTACCTTTAAGGACGGCAAGCTGCCGGTTCTGATCGCAACCGACGTTGCATCGCGCGGCATTGACGTGGATGATGTGGACTGTGTCATCAACTTTGACGTTCCCGAGGAAAATGAATACTACATTCACCGCATTGGCCGCACCGGCCGCGCCAAGCGCAAGGGCATGGCCTTTACGGTGATCGGAAGCTTCCCCGAGCAGGCGAAGCTGGACGAGATCGCAAAATACTCGCATTATCAGGTGCAGCGCGTCAAATTCCTGGAGGACGGCACGCTTGTCGCGGATGAGGTCAAAAAGCCCGCGCCGCGCCGCCGCTTCCGTTGACTGCCGCCGAGCGCGGCGTGCTTTTGCTCTGCACGCCGCTGGACGCGGGAGAGCAGACGCTTACCATGGCGCAGTTTCGTGAGCTTTCTCTGCGCGCGCAGGCACAGGGCTCGCCCGAGGGCGAGCTGACGCGTGAGCTGCGCCGGACGGATATCCGAAGACTGGGCTATGATGAGGCAGATGCCGCGCGCATTGTCTCGCTTCTTGCGCCCGAACGTGAGCGCACGCTTTCTGCATATCTGCAAAGGGCAGAGCAGCAGAATATTGTCCCGCTGACGCGCATTTCGGCGGCCTATCCCACACAGCTTGCGCGCAGGCTGCGTGTTTCATGCCCGCCGGTGCTGTATTGCAGCGGTGAGATGCTCCTGCTTCAGCGGAATTGTATTTCGCTGGTCGGCTCACGTGCGCTGACGGCGCGCGGACGGGCATTTGCAGGGCAGGTGGGACGGATGTGCGCCGATGAGGGCCTTGTCCTGGTCAGCGGCGGGGCAGAGGGCGCCGACACCGCGGCGCAGGAGGCGTGTCTGGCCTCCGGCGGTTCTGTGATCGTCTTTACGGCTGGGCGGCTTTGCGACTGCAAGGCGCGGGAGCGTGTGCTGTATGTGTCCGAGTCCGGCTGGCAGCTTCCGTTTTCTGTTCCACGCGCGATGTCACGCAACCGTCTGATTCACGCGATGGGCGAAAAGACACTGGTCGCGCAGACCGGCTTTGGCTCGGGCGGGACGTGGAACGGAACGCTGGATAATCTGCGCCACGACTGGAGTCCGGTCTTCGTCTGCGACGACGGGAGCGCGGGGGCGCAGGCGCTGATCGCGCGCGGCGCGGAGCCGACCGATCTTTCACAGCCTCTGGCGCAGCTGTCGCCGCGACAGCAGTCGCTGTTTTGAAAAAGCGCTGGCCTGTATAACCGGTACAGGCGGCAGCGTCTTCCTATTTTTTGGCCAGACGCCATTAAACTGAAAATCGGACGAACAGGGTCTGACAATGGAATCCTGAAAATAAAACCGCCGACTTGTCGCATACTGCGGCAAGCCGGCGGTATTTTGTATCAGCAACGAAAAGCCCCGCATGACACTGTATCGGTGTCATGCGGGATGCGGTGCAGGAGCGTCATCAATTGTCCCTGTTTCCACCGTCTGACGTGCTGTACAGCGTTGCATTTGCGCTTCCGGAAAGGCCGGTGCTGCAAGAGAAGCTTACGGTTTGACTGACGTCCGGCCACTGCTCAGTGGCATCAATACGCCACACACCAGAGGCAACGGTAATGACAGAACGGTCGCCAATGGATACGGTCATGGCATCTCCCTGATTGTTAATAAAAATCCGGAAATACCCATACTCGGAATTCAGCGCAAGCGCTTTATCCATGCTGGTGTTGCCGCCAAAGCTGGTTACGGTGAAGGACTCGGCAGAGGAACTGGCTGCGGAATCGGTTGAAAACGCTGCATCATCGGGCAGCCGTTCAAATGCGAGACCATCTGCATAAACAATTTCGCCGATGGTTAAACCGGTCGTATCAAAATAGGCCACACCGTCGTCGGCTGCGGCTGCATGACAGGCAGCTGCAGAAAAAGACAGAAGCATGGCAAGACAGGCAATAAGAAGCGTGGCTTTTTTCATCGGGCAGACCTCCGTGTGGACAAAATGATAAACGTGCGCGGGCATGCACCCTGCGCCGCATGATGC
>CAZPYW010000008.1:9106-18149 GCA_964590095.1 uncultured Oscillospiraceae bacterium
TCTGTCGCGCTTTTGCGAATCGTAATGCTTCTGCAAGAACGGATAGATCACGCGGTAGATCAGCTTGTTTTCCAGATTGAAGTAATAGATCGTGAACGTTCCGGCAAACAGCGCGGCGGCGACGATCAAAAGCGTCCGAAGGACGCGCCAGAGCAGACAGCCCTTTTTCTGTTTTTTCATCATACTCCTCCTCACCATGCCTCGGAATCGTCAAAATCGACCAGTGTTGCGTCCAGCGGCTCCTCGCCCAGAACGACAGACATATACTTGCTGATCTGGTTGCGCATGTCGCGGCGCGAGATCGTCCGGCTGTCCTCAAGATCGTGCTCAACAAAGCAGAACTTGATGCCGCGCTCGCGCGCCTGCTCTTCCATCATGGCGTGGACGCCGTTCATGCCCTTGCAGGCGACGTTGTCGTTAAACAGCACCATGTCGCAGTTAAACCGCTCGGCCCAGTCCCAAAGCGCATTGACGTTTTCCCAGCCGCCAACGGCGTGATGACGCATAACGCCCTTTTCCGAGAACAGCGCCAGATCGTTCATAGCCTTGTCGGGGTCGGTTGTCGAGATCATGTTGTGACCCATGGTCGAGTCCATGTTCAGCACGATGTTGATGCCCCAGCAGTTCTGCGTCCACGTGGGCAGATCGGTGTAGTACACCGCCGACGGCCCCCAGAGGAACGCGCGGTGGCGCGTTTTGCCGCCAAACGGCTCGTACCGCTCATGATAGCAGCGCTCCATGATCGAGATCACGCGGCGGTCGTTTTCGGTAAACAAATCCTCCTGTCCGTTGACGCTGGCCCAGGAATAGAGGCGGTAGAGCGTCTCTGCAATGCCGCACAGCGCGGAATGCGGCGTTTTGAAGATTTCCCACTTTTCCAGCTCAATGCGGTTTTGCTCATTCATATGCGCGGCGCGGTCAAACAGCGCCTGCCAGTCATAGCGCACGCCGTATTCCTGTTCGATAAACGCGATGGCGTCACGCAGCACCTGTTCCGAGTAGGGGTGTGCACCCGGCTCATTGTGGATCATGGCCATGGTCACGGGGAAATCGGGCAGTGCGATCCGGCGGCGCTGGAACATCGAGGTCGCCTCACTGGCGTTGCAGGGCATGTTGGTTGAAAGCATCGCCTTGCCGAAAATGGGGAAGTCGTCGTCGATGGCAACGCCGGTCTCGGCCGAGCAGCGCGAGCAGACGTCAGCCGCCAGACCAAAGGACTCGGCCACGTCAATGTAGTGCGGCTGCAGCTTCTGGTCGATGTCGCAGATGATAAACTCCGGCAGCGTTTGCAGCGGAATGGGAATCAGCGTCGGGAAGCCCGCCATAAACAGCGGCGGCAGCACCTCATCCATGGGGACGATGCGGTCAGACAGCGGTCCGCCGCCAAAGCGCTTGTCGTTGGAGAGCACCAGCGCGATCTTCTTCGTCAGACTGACGACGATACAGTGCATGTTCATGTGCGCCACGCGCAGCTCCTCGCCGCGGAAGCCCTCGAACAGCCGGTCAATAAACGCGAATGTACCCAGATACGAGCCCATCCAGCGGTATTCCCAGAAGCCCTTCATGCATGGCACCGGTGCGGAAATGACCATTTTGCCCATGGCAAGCAGATTATTCAGCCACGCGCCATAGTCATACATCGTGTCCTTGACGCCGCGCCATTCGCGGTGGCGCGCGATACCGGTCTTATCCTCATACCGGCTGCGCTGGCCGCCGGTTTTGTGCTCGGCCTGCCAGATGGGGTCATAGCGCTGCAGCTTTTTGTCCAGCGCGCCGCAGAGCAGATCAAGCGGCTTTGCAAGCGCCTTTTTCATGCGTCCTGCGTCGATTGTGATCTTCATACCCGCGCCTCCTTTCCGGCTGAGAGCTTTTTAATCTCAAGACTTTCCACAAATGCCTGGAAGCGCGTGCGCAGCTGTCCGACCGAACCAAGGGCGTATTCCTTTTCGATGGTGCAGCATGGAATGCCGCGCTCATTTCCCAGCACGTGCGAGGCCAGAACCTTTTCATAGCTCCAGAATTCGCAGAATTTCATGCTTTCATAGACGATACCGTCGGCGCGGTATTCGCGCACCAGACGCGCAAGCTCGTCATGCCGCTGGTCGATCTTGTCGCCGGACATGAAGCGCGCACACTGGTTCCAGTGGTGATAGTGGCGGCAGATGGCATCAAAGGCGCTTTCGCCCTCGCGCAGCTCGATTTCCTCACGGCTGGGGAACGAGCCGAAGCAGTAGCGATCGGCCACGACCATGGCACCGCACATTTCGATCAGCCTGGTAAACTCGGGGTCGTCGATCTCGGAGCCGGCCAGCGCCACGCGGCAGCGGAACGGGAAGCGCGCCTCGGGCTCGCGCGTTTTCAGATCTTCCAGCGTTTCAAGCAGATACGGCATGATCAGATCATGCGGACAGACCTGGCTGACCAGCTGGATGACGTGGAATTCATAGCCGGTGATGGGCGGGTTTTCAAGCTTGCGGAAATCACCGATCTCGGTGATGACGCGGCAAAGTGCGTTGTGCCGCTCGATCGCCTCACGCATGGCCGCATCGCTGACGTCGATGCCATAGACCGCGCTGAGCTTGTCCACGACCTTTTCCTTCAGCTGCGCCTTATAGTAGTTCAGCGAGGTGTTGTCGCCCTTCATGGGCGGGTCGATGATGGTGACGAAAAATTTTTCATTTTTGACCGGCTTTAACAGGAAGAAATGCTCTTCCATCCGCTCCATCGCGGCACAGCCCTCGGCGCCGAACAGCGCGCCAAGATAGTTGTAGCCGCCCTCAATTGCGCGCTCAAGAATGCAGCGGACATAGGGACAGTTGCGGCTGGTCATGTAATACGAGGCCATATCGGGCGACGAACAGCCCGGGGCGCGCAGGCGCGAGGAAAAACAGCCGCGCAGATTCATCAATACCTCGGGGATATAATAGCAGTTATATCCCAGTGCGATCTGGCCGCCGTCAACGGCCTGCTGCACAAGCGGATTGTTGGCCTGCTGCAAAAGGGATTCAAAGTAGATCAGATGCTTTAGGTCTTTCATAGGCAGCACTCCTTTTCTTCGGGCGTAGGCGCCGCCCGTATGCGCTCTTTCTCTTTCATGCGGATGCACGCTGCAAAACGTGTCGCATTTTGCGGATGCTCTTTGTTATCGTATCAGGAAATTGCATAAAAATCAACTGTATCTTTGGCATTCTTTCTCTCAAGTAGATAAAAGCCGGACGAATGTCTTTGAAAGCGGCGCACAGACGTTTCTGCATGGATGCAGGCGGCGCGCACGTTTTGTTCCTGCGCGGCATAGAATACGCCATATGATATAAGGGGGTATTCTTCTGCCGGTTCAGGGAACGATCACTGCAAGAGTCTTTACCTCAAATGCGCTTCTGCCCGTCACGGGGGCGGGCGTTGCCTTTCTCCGGCGGCAGGCGGGCGAAAAGCCGCGCCTGCTGGCCTTTCGCCTGACCAATTACGACGGCTACACCCAGCCGCTTGCCATTGACGCACCTGCGCAGAACGGCCAGACGATCACAACGACCGGCGCGCAGCCCTATGAAACGCTCAGCGTGCTGGCAGGGCGCGACGGCTATGACCGTGTGCTGGTTGAGAACGCGCAGATTTTTTCCGGCGTGCAGACGCTTCAGCCGCTGATGCTGGTGCCAACGCCGCGTCTGCCCGACAGCTACAGCCGGACACAGACGTATCCCATCCCCGCGCAGACGCTTTAGGAGGTGCATCGTGCCAGACCTTCTTCCCGTTGTTACACCGTTTATTCCGACCATGATTACCGTCCATCTGGGTGCGCCGGAGGCAAATGCCGAAAATGTCAGTGTGCCGTTTGCAGACTATGTCAAAAACGTGGTCTCCAGCGAGATTTTTCCCACGTGGGAGATCTCGGCGCTGCGCGCAAACGCGCTGGCGATCACCTCGTATGCGCTCAACCGTGTCTATACCGAGTATTACCGCAGCCGCGGCTATGCCTTTGACATCACCAATACGACTGCCGCCGATCAGAAGTTCATCTACGGGCGAAATATCTATGAGAATATCTCGGAGCTGGTCGATGAGCTGTTTAACGACTATATCCGCCGTCAGGGCTTTGTCGAGCCGCTGGCCGCAAAATACTGTAACGGCACGACTACGACCTGCGACGGTCTGAGCCAGTGGGGAAGCCAGTATCTGGCGCTTTCCGGCACAGACAGCGTTGCTATCCTGCGTGCCTATTACGGCGCGGATATCGAGATCGTAACCGATGCGCCGATTCAGGAGCTGCGCGATACATATCCCGATACCCCGCTGCGTCTTGGGTCAGTCGGGCCGTATGTGCTGGTGGTACAGGTGTCGCTCAACCGCGTCTCACAGAACTACCCTGCGATCCCAAAGGTCGAGGAAAACAGCATTTTTACCGCCGCGACCGAGCGGGCAGTCATCGCCTTTCAGTCGATTTTTGCGCTGACAGCCGACGGCATTGTGGGGAAGGCAACGTGGTATCAGCTGGTGCAGATCTATGCCGCTGTTTTACAGCTCTCCGAGCTGCGCTCACAGGGACAGCAGTTTACCGGCACGTCCTATCAGTTTTCTGCGCCGCTTCAGCTGGGCGACAGCGGCGCATCGGTGCAGCTGCTGCAATACATGCTGCGGGTCGTGGGCGAGTTTTTACAGCAGCTGCCGCAGCCGGCGCAGAGCGGGAGCTTTGACGAAGCTACGCGTGAGGCGGTGCTGGCCTTTCAGGGGTATGAAGCGCTGCCGCAGAGCGGCGTGGTCGATGCGGAAACGTGGAATGCGCTGCTGCGGCAGTACACCTCGATCGATGAGGCCGTTTTTCAAAGCAGCGCGCTTTTTCCCGACAATGTGCCGGAGCCGGCTGCTGCGGTCTTCGCCGCGAAGGCTGGCAGCGCGCAGACGCCATACCGCGATTCCACGCGCTTTTTGCAGTTTCCCGCGCAGACGCTCCGTCTGGGAATGCGCGACGGGGAGGTGAGCGGAGATGTGTGAGCGTGAGCTGGGGCGACCCATCCGTTCCTTACAGGCCATGCTCAGCGTGATCGCTGCAGCGCACGGCGAGACTCCGTCCGTTGCAGAGGACGGCATTTACGGCGAGCAGACTGCACAGGCGGTGCGCGAATTTCAGCGCCGCTATGACCTGCCCGTGACGGGCGAGGCTGACAATGAGACATGGAACCGCATTGTCGATGTTTTTACGCGGGTGTCGTTCCGCGTGCTTCCCGCTGCGCCGCTTTCCATCGTCTGGGAGCCGCACCACGTCGTCCATGCGGGTGAGCGGGACGGCAATCTGTTTCTGATCCAGGCGATGCTTCTGGCGCTTGGGACGGTATATGACGGCATTCCTGCCGTAAACGTGAGCGGCGTTCACGACGCGGCCTCTGTCCGTGCCGTCCGGTGGATGCAGCGCGTTTGCGGCCTTGACGGTGACGGCGCGCTGACACAGCTTGACTGGCTGTACCTGTCAAGTCTGTACCGGCTGAGCATCGGCGGAAGTTTTCCATTGTGATTTTGACAAAAAGCTGATATACTGACAAAAACGGACATAAGGAGCATGGCAATGAAAATTCTGATCTGTAATGTTGGCAGTACTTCACTGAAATATCAGCTTTTTGACATGGACAGTACGGTTCGCGTGCTGGCATCCGGCGGGGCTGAGCGCGTTGGCGCGGCGCTCTCGCGCTTTTATGCGCGCAACCGCCTGACTGGTGATGAGATCAGCGAGCAGACCGTCTTTCCCACGCACCGCGAGGCCATCTCGCGGATGCTTGCAGTGCTTCTGGACGGTGTGCTGGATTCGCTGAATCAGCTTTCCTGCGTGGCATTCAAGGTCGTCCATGCGCGCGGCGTCAGCGGCGTACAGTATCTGACGGATGAGGTGCTGGAAAAAATGGCGGCGTTCAACGCTGTTGCACCGGCGCACAATCCGCCTTATATCGCCGCCATCCGGCAATTTCGCGCGCTGCTTCCGGATACGCCGCTGATCGGCGCGTTTGAGACAGGCTTCCACCAGACCATCCCGCCCGAGGCGGCGCTCTACTCCATCCCCATTGAGATCTCGCGCAAATATGACATCCACCGCTACGGCTTCCACGGCGCGTCGCATGAGTTTATGTCCACGTGGGTCGCGGATGCGATGGAGCGCGAGGATCTGCGGCTGGTTTCGTGCCATCTTGGCGGAAGCGGGAGCATCTGCGCCGTGCAGAACGGAAAAAGCGTGGATACCTCGATGGGACTTTCGCTGCAATGCGGCATTATGAACAACAACCGCTGCGGCGATATTGACCCCTATATCATTTTCTATCTGGCTGAGGAGGCCGGCATGTCCCTTGATGAGATCAAGGACATGCTGCAAACGAAAAGCGGCTTCTACGGCATGTCCGGCGGGATTTCCAATGACCTGCGTGAGATCGAGCAGGCGGCCGAGGACGGCAGCGATGACGCCGCAACGGCGATCCTCTCCTACGCCTACAGCATTAAGAAGTATATCGGCAGCTACGCCGCCGCAATGGGCGGGCTGGATGCCATTGTCTTTGGCGGCGGCATCGGCCGCAACAGCCCGACCGTCCGCGCGCTGGCGCTGAGCGGGCTGAGCTTTCTGGGTGTGGAGCTGGACGGCGAAAAGAACCGCCACGCCTTTGGCGGGCGCGATATCTCGATGGACGGCTCGCCGGTGCGCATCTATGTGCTGGATACCGACGAGGAGCTTGTGGTCGCGCGCAAGGCCGCCGCGCTGCTGCAAGCGGACGCGCGCGAAAATGCATGAGCGTCCGGAAGCATACGAGAGCAAACATATGACAGATGCCGCACCATTGGTGCGGCATCTGTACGTCTATCGGTCCGGCTGCTGCGCCGCGGTCTGCGCACACATGAGCCGTTTGCTGCGTAAGCTGGTCGTGGAGGTGGTTTTATGAAGCCATGCGCGGAGAAGGTCGGCTGCGCGCTGCTGGCGCTGGGCTTTGGACTGCTGCTGTCGCTGCTGCTTTCGGGGTGGTTTGTGTGCGTGGTGCTTGGTGTGGTGCTGATCGTGCTGGGCTGCCTCCTGTCCGGCTGCGCATAGGAGGGATGAAGCTGAAAATCATTGTGATACAACCGCCGCGCCTTATTTCCGGTCTGCTCAGGCGAATGACGCGGCACGGAAGCTGAAATATTTCATACACTGCGGCCTGTGCCGCGCATATCCTTGTCCGGCTCTGCGTATATATACGGTAGAACATGCAAGGGGTGATCGTATGGAGCTTTCATTTGAAAAGACTGCGCTTGAACATATTTGCTGCACGCTGCGCCAGACGCTGACACAGGAGGAGACGGCCGAGGTGATCGTGCCGGACAGCTTTCCGGATGCACAGCGCGTGATCTGCGCCACGGCAAGCTGTGTGCTGCGCGGCCGTGAGTGCCGCGCGGGGAGCGTCACCATTTCCGGCGCGATACGCGCCAGCGCGCTTTATGCGCCGGAGGACGGCTCATGGCCGCGCGTGCTGGAGAGCTATATGCCGTTTTCCGTGCGCGTTGACCATCCTGCGGCCAGCGAGACGATGCAGGTGCTCAGCTGCTGTCAGGTACAGCAGGCAGACGCACGGCTGGTAAATTCGCGCAAGCTGCTGTTCCGTGTGAACATCGGGTGCAGCGTGCAGGGGTTTGAAAAGCAGACGCTCACCCTCTGCGCGCTGAAAGAGCAGCCGGAGGCGCTGCGCGTAAAAACACAGTCGTATCCGCTGCAGCTGCCGCTGATGACGGCTGAAAAGCCGTTTGCCATGACCGAGGAGATCGAGCTTGGCGCAATTGAGCCGGAGCCGGAGCAGATCGTCTGCTATGAGACGATTCCCGAGGTGACAGACCGGAAAATCGTCGGTGCGCGCGCCGTCTTTAAGGGATTTATCCATTTCAGGGCGCTTTATCTGACCGCAGAGCATGCGTTTGTGCAGATCGAGCGCCGGCTGCCGTTTTCTCAGTACTGTGAGCTGGAAACGGATGCAGATGAGGACAGTCTGTCCGTGCGTCTGTGCGTGACGGCGGCAGAGCTTGAGGTGGCAGCGGGGGAGAAGCGGCTGCTGCTTTCGCTGGGGCTTACGGCGCAGTGTCTGGTCAGCGGTGTCCGGATGGCAGAGCTGATTGCAGATGCCTACGCGGTCGGTGCGGCGCTTGAGGCAGAATGGAACCAGCCGGAGCTGTGCTGCATTCTGGATGTACAGCAGCAAACCGAGCAGCTGCGCCAGCAGCTGCCGCTGACAGATGCAGAGGAGATTATTTCTTACACAATTACAACCGGCACACCGCGCCTGACGCGCGAGGAGGCAAGCGCGACGGCTGCTGTTCCTGTCTACATCAGCGTTCTCTACCGCAGCACAGCGGGCGAAATTTCCTGCGCGCACCAGAGCGCGGAGGCCTCATGCAGCGCCGCACTTGCGCAGCAGGTGCAGTGCAGCGTGAGCGCCGCGCTGACCGACGCAGCTGTTATGCTGGTCTCCGGTACGGCAGATGTGCGGGTCACGGTGCAGTTTACGCTGGAATTTACGGCAGAACAGACGCTGCACATGCTGTGCGGCGGGACGCTGACGCCGATGGAGACAGACGATGATACGCGTCCGGCCGTGATTCTGCGCGTCTGTCCGGCGGGGACGGCGCTGTGGGAGCTTGCCAAGCAGTATGCCTCCACAACCGACGCCATCGCCGGCGCAAACAATCTGAGCGGCGATACGGTCGAGGAGGAGAAGCTTTTGCTGATCCCGATGTGAGGCGAAACAGGAACTGTGGGCAGAATGCCGCGCGCAAGCGCGGCATTTCTGCGCCCAAAGGGCGAAAAAAACCGCACGCTGCGCGTGCGGTATGGCGTTTTCGCCCCTTTTTCTTTCCCATGGGGCTGTATGTTCGTCTTTGCTCAGCACCAAAGCCTTCACAGTTTACGTGGGCTGTGCCGAAATGCGCCGCACCAAAGCCTCCACCGTTTACGGGGGAGGTGGCATTTGCGAAGCAAATGACGGAAGGGGCTTTGCGCAAGAACCCCCTCAGTCGGCCTTGCGGCCGCCAGCTCCCCCATAAATGGGGGCGC
>CAZPYW010000009.1:0-18091 GCA_964590095.1 uncultured Oscillospiraceae bacterium
GTACCGTGATCAAGAAAGGAATCGTCCAATAACAAAACAGGCAACGTCCCGATGGGTGTTGCCTGTTTTCAAAGCGGTGCAGGTTTGGCGCATGTGCGCCAACTGCGGCAGAATCCGCGGCGCAGCGCGCGCAGGCGGCTCAGCCGTGGATGCGTTCCAGCCGCGCGATATTGTCGTCCGAGTCACAGCCCACGCAGCCGACCAGCATATAGGACTTGCTGAAGTGATCGTAGATAAAATGGTGCAGCAGACGGAAGCCCTCGATCTTTCCGGTTGAGCGCACGTGCGTGCGCGGGCCGGTGCAGACGTGCTGCCTGCCGCCGATCAGAATGTGGCTCTCATCCACATAGTCGATGGGAATGTCCGCTGCGATCAGCTCATTGACGCGCGCTTCCAGTGCGGGGATGTCGATATCCGGCTTGCTTCCGCTGAATGCCAGCAAAAAGCCGTGGCGAATGTCGCCGTGGCTGCACGCCATCATCTGCTCATACGGCATGGCGTATTCACAGAGGTCCTCTGCGCTGTGCGCCATCAGCCGATAGGGGAGCGAGCTATAGACGATCTTGTAGACCTCCTGCGGGAGCGGGCCGAACAGATTCGGCCGCGTGATGACAATCTCCTCACCCACGCCGATCAGCAGATTGGCGTTTACCCCAAGGACGGGATAGATCAGATCAAAATGCTCAATGATCACGCGCTTGCCGCGTCTGACCGCCTGCCGGATGGCGTCGGCCAGCGCCGAAAGCTGGTGAAAGCCCATCTCAAAGCGGATATCCAGATGATAGGTGTGGGGCGTAAAAAAGCCGGTCTCATAGTCCTGCTCCATAATGGGCAGCGGGCGCACGTTTACGCCGTCATCGTCGTTCGTCAGCTCGATGCCCGGGAACATGCCCTTGATCAGGACGCTCTTGCCGGAGCCGGCCTCACCGATCACGCCGATGATGCGGTCAAAGGGTGAGAGATACAGCTGCGCGATCTGGATGCCAAGGGCGAAAATGCGGTCACGGCCGCGGGGGGCAAAATAGGTACTGTAGAGGTGGCTGCTCAACATTTCACTTGTTGCCATGGGACATGCCTCCTGTTCATTCGTTCTCTTTCAGTATTCAGTATAGAGAAAAACCGGATTTTTTCAAGATACAAACAGAAAATTCATCACAAAACATACAGCAGGGGGAGTGTTATGTTGATTCAGAGAGAAGCTTCGGCGGGCGCGCCGGAGTCGGCCGACGTTCTGGTGACGGTTCGTCCGGCCGATGCATTTGACATTCGCGTCACATCCGTGGTACAGGCGCAGTTCGGCGCGGCCATCATGCAGAGCGTGCGCGAGGTGCTCACGCAGCTTGCGGTCTCGCCGTGCGAGGTTGTGATCGACGATCACGGCGCGCTGGACTGGATTCTGCGGGCGCGGCTTGAGGCGGCGCTGCTGCGCGCGAAAGGAGAGCCGGTATGAGACGATCAATGCTGTTTGTCCCGGGTAATAACCCGAAAATGATGGTCAACTGCGGCTTCCTTGGCGCAGATGCGATCATCTTTGATCTGGAGGACGCCGTCTCGCCTGAGGAAAAGGACGCGGCGCGGCTGCTGGTCAAATACGCCATCTCCAATCTGGAGCTTTGCGGGTGCGAGGTCATCGTGCGCGTCAATGCGGTCGACACGCCGCTGTTTGCCGACGATCTGGCGGCCATTTTGCCGCAGCGTCCTGCGCTGATCATGCTTCCCAAAACCGCCTCGGCGGCAGATATTCAGCTGTGCGACACGGCCATCGCCGCGCATGAGCGCGCACAGGGCATTCCCGTCGGTTCGACCGGCATTATTGCACTGATCGAAACGGCGCTTGGCGTGGAAAACGCGTTTGCCATCGCCACCGCAGCGCCGCGCGTCAGGGGGCTGTTCCTTGGCGCCGAGGATTTGAGCGCCGATCTGCATTGCAGCCGCACCAGGGCCGGACAGGAAATTTTCTATGCCCGCACCCGTCTGGTCATGGCGGCGCGTGCGGCCGGTATCGCGGTCTATGACACGCCGTTTACCGATGTAAACGACGACGCGGGTATCGTAGAGGACAGCCGGACAGCGCGCGCACTGGGCTTTGACGGCAAGGCCTCGATCTCGCCGCGCCACGTCAGCGCCATCAACCGCTGCTTCAGCCCCACACAGGCTGAGGTCGATTATGCGCGTGAGGTGCTTGATGCAATTGAGGCTGGCCGGCGCATGGGCAAGGGTGCCGTTGCACTGCGCGGCAAGATGATCGACGCGCCCATTGTGGCGCGCGCCGAACAGACGCTGGCCGCGGCTGAGGCCATTTTGGCAAAGGGAGGGACACTGGCATGAAGGATTCCAAGGTTGTTTCCTCGCTGCGCGAGGCGATTGAGCTGGCCGGTCTGCGCGACGGCATGACGATCTCCTTCCACCATCACATGCGCAACGGCGACTACGTCGTCAACATGGTCATGGAGCAGCTCAGCGCCATGGGCATCCGCGATCTGACGGTCAACGCCAGTGCGCTGTTTGATGTACACGCGCCGCTGCTTACACATATCAAAAATGGAACGGTCACAAAGCTTCTGACCAACTACATGTCTGCCGGTATCGGCCACGCCATCTCCGACGGTCTGATGGACGAGCCGGTGGAATTCCGGACACACGGCGGCCGACCGCGCGACATCGCGCTGGGCATTACGCCCATCGATGTGGCGTTTGTGGCCGCACCCACCAGCGACACCATGGGCAACTGCACCGGCAAGCTGGGAAAATCGGCCTGCGGCTCGATCGGCTACGCCTTCCCCGACGCGATGTACGCCAAAAAGGTCATCGTCATCACCGATGAGCTGGTTCCCTATCCGCTGTGCGGCTGGTCGATCAGTGAGGTCTACGTTGATTACGTCGTGCCGGTCGAGGCAATCGGCGACCCCGCCGGTATCGTCTCCGGCACCACGCGCATGACGCGCAATCCGGTCGCCATCGCCATTGCCGAAACGGCGGCCAAGGTCATCCACCACTCAGGACTGTTAAAGGACGGCTTCTCGTTCCAGACCGGCGCGGGCGGCGCGTCGCTTGCCACGGCGGCATTCCTGCGCCAGATCATGCAGCAGGAGCATATCCACGGCAGCTATGCCCAGGGCGGCATCACCGGCTATCTGGTCGATATGCTCAATGAGGGGCTGTTCCGCGCGCTGCTGGATGTGCAGTGCTTTGATCTCAAGGCGGCCGAGTCCATCCGCACCAACCCCAATCACTGTGAGGTTTCCTCCGCGCAGTATGCCAGCGCGGGCGCAAAGAGCGCGGCCGTCGACTCGCTCGACGTGGCGGTGCTTGGCGCGACCGAAATCGACACCGATTTTAATGTAAACGTCCATACGGACTCCAACGGCTATATCATGGGCGGCAGCGGCGGCCACAGCGACGCGGCAGCAGGCAGTAAGCTCGCCATGATCGTAACGCCCATCTTCCGCGGGCGGCTTCCCATCGTGCGTGAGCATGTGACGTGCATCTCGACCCCGGGCTGTGACGTTGACGTGCTGGTGACGCAGGCGGGCGTGGCCGTCAATCCCAAAAACAAAGCGCTCCACGACCGGCTGAAGGACGCAGGTCTGCCCGTTGTGGATATTCACGAGCTGAGAGAACGCGCCGAGATGATCACCGGCACGCCCGCGCCGCTTGCGCTGCGCGAGCGCGTGGTCGCAAGGGTCATCTCGCGCGACGGCGCGCTGCTTGACACCATCCGGCAGCCTGAACGGTAAAAGGAGAGGACCATGAAAACCATTTACGCCGCGCAGCTGTGCGAGCTGATCGCGCAGATGTGCATCCGGGCAAACTGTTACCTGCCCTGTGACGTGGAAAACCGGCTGCGCGAGGCGAAGGCCGCCGAGCCGTGGCCGATTGCAAGTGAAATTCTTGACCAGATTCTGACCAACGCCGCGCTGGCGGCGGCGGGCGAGCAGCCCATCTGTCAGGATACCGGCATGGCCTGTGTCTTTCTTGAGCTGGGACAGGACGTCCATATCGAGGGCGATCTGAATGAGGCCATCCACGCAGGCGTGCGGCGCGGCTATGCCGACGGCTGTCTGCGCAAATCGGTGGTGCGCGACCCGCTCGACCGCGTCAACACCGGCGACAACACACCGGCCATGATCTATTACGACATTGTCCCTGGCGACCGGCTGAAAATCACCGTTGCGCCCAAGGGCTTTGGAAGCGAAAACATGAGCCGCATCAAAATGCTCCGTCCCTCCGACGGGCTGGACGGCGTCAAACAGTTCGTGCTGGACACGGTCAATGAGGCCGGCGCAAACCCCTGCCCCCCGATCGTGGTGGGCGTGGGCATCGGCGGCACATTTGACAAGGCTGCACTGCTGGCAAAAAAGGCGCTGCTGCGCAGCACGGACGAGGAAAACGAAAATCCCTTCTACCGCGCGCTTGAGGCCGAGCTTCTTGCGCAGATCAACGCCACCGGCATCGGCCCACAGGGCTTTGGCGGCCGTACCACGGCGCTGGCCGTAAACATTCTCACCTGCCCCACGCACATCGCGGGGCTTCCCGTGGCGGTCAACATCAACTGCCACGTCACCAGACACGTAACGGAGGTGCTGTAAATGGAGCGTAAGCTTACCGCACCGCTTGACAGGGAAACTGCAAGAAGCCTGCACGCAGGCGACCGGTGCCTGATTTCGGGCGTGATCTATACGGCGCGCGACGCCGCGCATAAGCGTCTTTGTGCGCTGGTCGAGGCGGGCGAGCCGCTGCCCTTTGACATGGAAAACGCCGTCATCTACTTTGTCGGCCCCACGCCCGCCAAGCCCGGGCAGGTCATCGGCTCGGCAGGGCCGACCACGTCGTACCGGATGGACGCGTACAGCCCCACGCTGATTGCACAGGGACAGACCGGCATGATCGGCAAGGGCAAGCGTGGCCAGGCCGTGGTAGATGCCATGAAATCGCACGGCGCGGTCTATTTTGGCGCCATCGGCGGCTGCGGCGCGCTGCTCAGCCGCTGCATCAAAAGCGCCGAGATTGTGGCGTATGAAGACCTTGGCGCCGAGGCGGTGCGCCGACTGGTGGTTGAAGACTTCCCCGTGATCGTCATCATCGACGCACAGGGCAACAATCTCTATGAGCTTGGACGGGCGGAATATCTGGCACAGCTGGCGGCACAGGACACGCCGCAGCACGCGGATACATGATGCATAAGGAGAAGAGATGACTGAGAAACGAAAAAAGGTGCTGATCATCGGTGTGATCGGCGCAGACGTCCACGCAGTGGGCAACAAGATTCTGTACCACGCCTTCACCGAGGCCGGCTTTGAGGTCGTAAACCTTGGCGTTATGGTCTCACAGGAGGAATACATCGAGGCGGCCATTGAGGCAGACGCCGACGCAATTGTCGTCTCCTCGCTCTATGGCCAGGGCGAGCTGGACTGCCGCGGGATGCGCGAAAAGTGCGACGAGGCGGGTCTTGCGGGCATTCCGCTGCTTGTCGGCGGCAATATCGTCGTCGGCAAACAGGATTTTGCCGACGTGGAGAAGCGCTTTAAGGCCATGGGCTTTGACCGCGCCTTCCCGCCCGGGACGGCGCCCGAGACCACGATCGAGGCGCTGCACGAGCTGCTGGACGACAAAGAGGACTGAGTATGCACGCTGTTTTGTTGACGGATTTCGGCAGCACCTATACCAAGCTCACCGCAGTCGATACGGACACAGCAGCCATTCTTGGCACGGCGCAGGCGTACACCACCGTGCGCTCAGATGTCCGCACCGGCTTTGACGCGGCACTTGCCGCGCTGACGGCGCAGACCGGCGCGATTTGCTTTGATGAGTCCTATGCGTGCTCATCGGCGGCGGGCGGTCTGCGGATGATGGTCAGCGGACTTGTGCCCGAGCTTACCATGGAGGCTGCGCGCATCGCCAGCCTTGGCGCGGGCGCAAAGGTCATCCGGCAGTTTTCCTTTGATCTGACCGAGGAGGATCTTGCGCAGATCGCGGCCGAAAAGCCCGACATTTTCCTGCTGGTGGGCGGGACAGACGGCGGCAACACCGCCTGCATCACGCACAACGCCGAGATGCTTGCGCGCCTGCATCCGGACTTCCCCATCATTCTGGCCGGCAACCGCTCGGCTGCGCACCGCTGTCAGGAGCTGCTTGCAGACTGCGAGGTTCACGTCTGTGAAAACGTCATGCCGAAATTCGGCGTTTTGAAGACCGAAAGCACACAAAACGCAATTCGCGAAATTTTCCTGCGGCGCATTGTTGAGGCCAAGGGCCTGACGCTTGCGGCGCAGACGCTTGACGGGCCGATGATGCCGACACCGGCGGCCGTGCTGCGGGCCATGACGCTTCTGGCAAACGGCACGGAGCAGACCGGCGGCATTGGCGAGCTGCTTGGCGTTGATGTCGGCGGGGCAACGACCGACGTCTACTCCATTGCAGAGGGCATGCCCAAGCAGATGAACCGCGTGTACAAGGGACTGCCCGAGCCGTATGCCAAGCGCACGGTCGAGGGCGACATCGGCATGCGCTATTCCATCGAGGGCGTGCTTGAGGCCGCAGGCGAGCGTCGCCTGGCCGAGCTTGCGGGGCTTTCGCCCGCGCGCGTGCGTGAGCTGGTCACGCTGCTGGCGCAGCAGACGCAGCTGGTGCCGGACGATGCGGAAATGCGCGCGCTGGATTACGCCGTTGCGTCCATGGCGGTGGAAACCGCCGTCCGGCGGCATGCAGGCACAATCGAAGAGACGTACACCATGCTGGGTCAGACCTTTGTCCAAAGCGGCAAGGATCTGAGCGATGTCAAACAGATCGTGGTGACGGGCGGCAGTCTGATCCACGCCGCACGCGCACAGCAGATCGCGCAGTTTGCCTGCTTTGACGCGCGCTTCCCCGAATCCCTGCGCCCGAGGCAGGCGCGGATCATTCTTGACAGACGGTACATTCTGGCTGCGATGGGGCTTCTTTCACAGAACTATCCGGAAACAGCACTTCAAATCATGAAAGAGGAAATCAACTGATGGATATCCACAATAAAAAAATCCCCGAGGGGGAATTCATGGCCATGCGGCAGGAGGTTTTGCAGCAGTGGCCGACGGGTAAGGACGTCGATCTGGAAGAGGCTGTTGCCTATCACAAGCAGCAGAAGGCCAGCCGCATCTTTGCGGCAAAGCTGGTCGAGGCCAAGCAGCAGGGCAAGACACTGATCCAGCCGCGCGCAGGCGTGCCGGTTCTGGATGAGCATATCAAGCTGCTTCAATATCTCGAGCGCGAGGGCGAGGCCGATCTGCTCCCCAGCACCATCGACAGCTACACGCGCCAGAACCGCTATGTCGAGGCCGAAAACGGCATCAAGGCCTCAATCGAAGAAGGGCGCGCCATGCTCAATGGCTTCCCCGCCGTCAACCACGGCGTTTCCGGCTGCCGCAAAGTGGTCGAAAGCGTCAGCGTCCCCGTTCAGGTGCGCCACGGCACGCCGGATGCGCGTCTTCTGACCGAGATCACCTATGCCGGCGGCTTTACCAGCTATGAGGGCGGCGGCATTTCCTACAACCTCCCCTACTGCAAGAATGTCCCGATGGAAACGACCATCGCCAACTGGCAGTATGTCGACCGGCTGACCGGTCTGTATGAGGAGATGGGCGTCTCCATTAACCGCGAGCCCTACGGCCCGCTGACCGGCACGCTTGTCCCGCCGTGTATCTCACACGCAGTTGCCATCATCGAGGCGCTCCTTGCCGCAGAGCAGGGCGTCAAAAACATCACCGTCGGCTATGGCCAGTGCGGCAACCTGATTCAGGACGTGGCCGCCATCCGGACGCTGGAAACGCTGACGGATGAGTATCTTGCCAAATTCGGCCACAGCGACGTGGTCGTGACCACCGTCCTGCACCAGTGGATGGGCGGCTTCCCCGCCGATGAGGCCAAGGCCTTCGGCGTCATTTCCAGCGGCGCGCTGATCGCGGCGCTGTCCAAGGCGACCAAGGTCATCGTCAAAAGCCCGCATGAGGCCGTCGGCATCCCCACGATGCAGGCCAATGCCCAGGGTCTGCGCTGCACCAGACAGGTCGTCAGCATGATGGCCGACCAGACCTTTGCAAACTCGCATCTGGATGAGGAAATGGACATCATCTGTCAGGAGACGCGCTGTCTGGTTGACAAGTGCATCGAGCTTGGCATGGGCGATATCGCCGTTGGTGCCTGCCGCGGCGTTGCGGCGGGCGTGATCGACGTGCCGTTTGCCCCCTGCCGCTTCAATGCCGGTCAGATGCTCCCCTGCCGCGACAATGACGGCGCGGTGCGTATCCTCAATATGGGCAGTCTGCCGTTTTCCAAGGCGCTCAAGGATTATCACATGGAGAAGATCGCCGCGCGCGCGGCATTTGAAAAGCGCAAGCCGTCGTTCCAGATGGTAACGGACGACGTATACGCCATCAGTAAGGGACGCCTTGTCGGCCGTCCCCGATAAAAGCAGGAGGATGAACGCATGAAGATCAAAAATATTGTATGCTCTGCCGGAAGAACGGGCTTCTATTTTGATGACCAGCGCGCCATCAAGCGCGGCGCCGGTCACGACGGCACGTTCTATGTCGGCCAGCCTGTCACCGAGGGCTTTTCCTCCGTGCGTATGGCGGGCGAGTCGGTATCGGTGATGATCGTGCTGGAAGACGGACAGGTCGGCTTTGGCGACTGCGCCGCCGTACAGTATTCCGGCGCGGGCGGCCGCGACCCGCTGTTCCTGGCAAAGGATTTCATTCCGGTCATTGAGCAGTACGTCAAGCCCGAGCTGGTCGGCTGTGAGGCCGACAGCTTCCGCGCGCTTTGCAGCCGGATGGAGGCCATCGCCCCCGAGGGCAAGCGCCTGCACACGGCCATCCGCTATGGCGTTTCACAGGCCATTCTGGACGCAGTTGCCAAGGCCAGCGGCCGCATGATGTGTGAGGTCGTGGCCGATGAGTACGGCTGCACCGTCTCGGATAAGCCCATCGCTATCTTCACCCAGTCGGGTGACGACCGCTATGACAACGCCGACAAGATGATCATCAAGGGCGCGCAGGTGCTGCCGCACGCGCTGATCAACAACGTCCAGACCAAGCTGGGCGAGCACGGCGAAAAGCTGAAGGATTACATCGTCTGGCTGCGCAATCGCATTCTGGAAAAGCGCAGCACGGAAGACTACATGCCGGTTCTGCACATCGACGTATACGGCACCATCGGCGCAGCCTTCGGCAACAACAATTATGCCGCGATGGCCGACTATATTGCCGAGCTTGAGCAGGCGGCAAGCCCGTTCCATCTGCGCATTGAGGGGCCGATGGACTGTGACTGTGACCGCGAAACGCAGATCGAGGCGCTGGCCGGTCTGACCGCCGAGCTTGACCGCCGCGGCATTCAGGTTGAGCTGGTCGCGGATGAGTGGTGCAACACGCTTGAGGACATCAAGCTCTTTGCCGACCGCAAAGCCGGACACATGGTACAGATCAAAACGCCCGATCTTGGCGGCGTGAACAACACCATCGAGGCCGTCCTCTACTGCAAGGCGCACGGCATCGGCGCATATCAGGGCGGCACCTGCAACGAAACTGACCGTTCGGCACAGGTCTGCGTCCACTGCGCCATGGCAACACAGCCCGAGCAGATTCTGGCAAAGCCCGGCATGGGCGTGGATGAGGGCTTCATGATCGTCTACAATGAGATGAACCGCATTCTTGCCCTGCGCGCGGCGAAGGGCGAATAAGACATAAAAACATGCTGCCCCTGCGTGCTGTTCCGGCGCGCAGGGGTATTTTTCGCGCTGTTTGGAGAAAATAGCAAGAAAGCAAACATCCGCCGCGGCTGCGCGCGCGGCTGTGTACGCGTGCGAGCCGGACGCGGGCAAAGTGTCCTTGCAGGCGCCGCCGTCGGCTCACGTCGCGCCGCGCTTTTTGAAAATATAATTTTACGTGCAATAAATTCTGAATTTCACGCAAATTCCTGTTGAAATTTCCGATGTTCTGTCATAGAATATGGGTGTTCGCGTGTTGCGCGAGAAATTTTGCTGCGCGGCTTGCCCGCGAGGGATGGTCTATGCTGCATATCGTTCTGGTCGAGCCGGAGATACCGGCCAATACGGGGAACATTTCCCGAACCTGCGCTGCCACGGGCAGTGTCCTGCATCTGATCCGGCCGCTGGGCTTTGACATTTCCGACAAGGCCGTCAAGCGCGCGGGACTGGACTACTGGCATCTGGTCGATGTGCGGGTGTATGATGATCTGGCGGATTTTTTTGAGAAGAATCATCCGCAGACCATGCGTCTGTTTTCCACCAAAGCGCCAAGGAGCTATGCCGAGGCCACCTATCCCGACGGCTGCTACCTGTTCTTTGGCAAAGAGACGAAGGGTCTGCCCGAGGATTTTTTACAGCAGCATTACGATGATTGCGTCCGTATCCCCATCCGCGCCGAGGCGCGCAGTCTGAACCTGAGCAATTCTGTTGCCATCGGCGTGTTTGAGGCGCTGCGGCAGCTGGAATTCCCCCACCTCAAGGGCGAGGGAAAAATGATCGATTGGCAAAGCCATGGAAACCAAGGAGGAACCATATGAACTACAACAAGAAATCTGTAGAAGACATCAACGTTGCCGGTAAGCGTGTGCTTTGCCGCTGCGACTTTAACGTCCCCACCAAGGGCGGCGTCATTACCAGCGATAAGCGTATCGTTGCAGCCCTGCCCACCGTACAGTATCTGGTCAAGCACGGCGCGCGCGTCATCCTCTGCTCGCACATGGGCAAGCCCAAGGGCGAGGTCAAGCCCGAGCTGAGCCTGCAAATCGTAGCCAACCGTCTGTCCGAGCTGCTGGGTCAGCCGGTCAAGATGGCCAAGGACGTCGCCGGTGAAAGCGCACAGGCCATGGCCGCCGCGCTGCAGGACGGCGAGGTCATGCTGCTGGAAAACACCCGCTTTGAAAAGGGCGAGACGAAGAACGACCCCGAGCTTTCCGAAAAGTTTGCCTCCATGGCTGATATTTTCGTCAACGACGCCTTCGGCACGGCGCACCGCGCCCACGCCTCCACCGCCGGTGTTGCGGACTATCTGCCCGCCGTCTGCGGCTTCCTGGTTGAGAAAGAGGTCTCCATCATGGGCAAGGCGCTGGCTGAGCCCGAGCGTCCGTTCGTTGCCATTCTGGGCGGCGCAAAGGTGTCTGATAAGCTGAACGTCATCAACAACCTGCTGGAAAAGGTCGATACGCTGATCATTGGCGGCGGCATGGCCTACACCTTCCTGGCAGCCAAGGGCTATGGCATCGGCAAGTCCCTGTTTGACGCGGAAAAGGTCGACTACTGCAAGGACATGATGCGCAAGGCCGAGGAAAAGGGCGTCAAGCTCCTCCTCCCCATCGACACGGTCGTCTCTGCCACCTTCCCCAATCCCATTGACGCCCCCATCGACGTTGAGACTGTCCCCGCCACCGCCATCCCCGCCGACAAAGAGGGCATGGACATCGGCGAAAAGACGCGCGAGCTGTTCGCCGCGGCAGTCAAGGACGCAAAGACCGTTGTCTGGAACGGCACCATGGGCGTGTTCGAGAACCCCACCCTTGCCCGCGGCAACATAGCCATGGCACAGGCGCTGGCCGACTCCTCCGCTACCACCATCGTCGGCGGCGGCGACTCCGCAGCGGCATGTGAGCAGCTTGGCTTTGCCGACAAGATCACCCATATCTCCACCGGCGGCGGCGCATCGCTGGAATTCCTTGAGGGTCTTGAGCTTCCGGGCATCGCCTGCCTGCAGGATAAATAATTTCTGCCCATCCGGCGTCCTTCGCCGCCCGAGCGGCGCAGCAGCGCCATTTTGACAACAGACAATAATGCAATAGGAGTATAAATACCATGAACAGAAAGTATCGCAAGACCGTTATCGCCGGCAACTGGAAGATGAACAAGACTCCCAGTGAGACCAAGGCGTTTATGACCGAGTTCAAGACCATCATGCCCAAGGGTCGCTGGTGTGACGTGGCGCTGTGCGTCCCCGCCGTCTGCATCCCCACGGCTGTGCGCGCCATGCGTGAGACGCGTGTCGGCATCGGCGCAGAAAACTGCAACGCCAACGCCTCCGGCGCCTACACCGGCGAGATCGCGGCCAACATGCTGGTTGACGCAGGCTGCAAGTACGTCATCATCGGCCATTCCGAGCGCCGCGCCATGGGCGAGACCGACACCGAGGTCAACGCCAAGGTTCGCATCGCGCTGGAAAACGGTCTGGTTCCCATTCTGTGCGTGGGCGAGAGCCTGGAGCAGCGTGAGATGGGCATCACCACCGAGTGGATCACCATGCAGATCAAGGCCGGTCTGTGCGGCGTGGCCGAGGACAAGATCCGCAAGATGATCATCGCCTATGAGCCCATCTGGGCCATCGGCACCGGCAAGACCGCCACGCCCGAGCAGGCAGAAGAGGTCTGCGAGGGAATCCGTGCGGTCATCCGCAAGATGTACGGCGCCAAGATCGCCCGTGCCATCTCCATCCTGTACGGCGGCTCGATGAATGAGAAGAACGCCTATGATCTGCTGGCACAGCCCGACATCGACGGCGGCCTGATCGGCGGCGCATCGCTCGTCCCCGAAAAGTTCGTCAAGATCATTGAGGCAGCCAACCAGCCCACCATCTGATTCTGTCCCGCGCAGCTGCGCACGATATGACAAAACAGGCTCCCAGAGAAAACTCTGGGAGTCTTTGTGTTATTCCTGCTGTGCCTTCCCGCCTCTCGGCGGCAGGCTGCGCGGGGGATGGTTCGTTATTCCTCGTCAAACTGCCGCAGGCCGGCAACCTCGGAAATGGGAAGCGAGAAGCTGATCGCGCCGGCCTTTGTGCCAACGCCGGTCTCGCGGCTGATCGCGCGCATGATCTCGCCCTTCTGCTGGGTGGTGGCCACGATGTAGATCATGTCCTTTTCCTCGGCCAGCGAAACACCCAGGAACTTTTCCGATGCCTGCCGTCCCGTGCCCTTTGCGTGCAGGACGGTGCCGCCCCGCGCACCGGCAGAGCGTGCCGCCGCCATAACGGCGTCAGAATACCCCTCATTCAGCACGACGATGATCAGCTCATATGCAAAATCCATACTCGGTTTACCCTCCTCCAGTTCTTTGCCGCCGGTCAGATAGGCCAGCGTTTTGCCGCCGCTCACGCTTTTCAGCGGAACGGCCATCATGATGCCGTTGCCCGGGATGTCGATGAACATCCGCTTCTTGGTCAGCCGCATCAGCTGCTTCATGCCGGCCGCGTCGGTCACGGTACCGATCACGGCCTTTTCACTGGCCTCCAGATTGTACAGTGAAAGCTGCTCACTGGTGGCGGTGCCGCGTGCCAGCTTGGTCAGCGTCATGGAAAGGTCAAGCTCCTCGCAGATGCGCAGCAGCTCAGGCGCGCGCTTGCGCTCGGTGATCCCGATCATATAGTAAAGCTCCATTACGCCACCTCCCACAATTCGATGATATCGTCGTCGGCATAGCGCTCGGCCGTGACGGACGGCGCGCTGCGGCGCGTCCGCAGAACATAGATCACGCCCATGATCTGTACGGTGATCAGCGGCATCATGGCAACCAGCGCCACCAGACCAAACGCATCGGTCATGACGTTGCCGCCCAGCGCATTGCTTGCGCCCATGGCAAACGGCAGCATGAACGTCGCGGTCAGCGGGCCGGAGGCAACGCCGCCGGAGTCAAAGGCGATGGCCGTAAACGTCTGCGGGACGAAGAACGTCAGCACCAGCGCGATCAGATACCCGGGAATCATAAAATACAAAATCGGGATGCCGGTCAGCACGCGCAGCATGGCAAGCCCGTTTGCCGCCGCAACGGCGATGGAAAGGCTCAGTCCCATGGCCTTGGCCGAGATCGCGCCCGCGCTCAGCTCCTCAACCTGCTTGTTGAGGACATGGACGGCAGGCTCGGCATTGATGATGAACCAGCCCATCAGCATGGCCAGCGGGATGAGCAGATACTTCGTCCAGCCAACGGCCATCTCACCGCCCAGCACATAGCCCAGCGACGAGAAGCCCACGTTCACGCCGGTCAAAAACAGCACCAGACCCACGTATGTAAGCGCAAGGCCGATCAGAATGCGGACAAACGGCCGCTTCTTCATCTTCAGCCAGACAAGCTGGAACAGCAGGAAAAACGCGAAAATGGGCAGCAGTGCCACCGCGACCTCTTTCATATATTCCGGCAGGCCGCGCAGATAGTCCATGCCGATGGCAACGGTGTTTTCATACTCGCTGACCAGGATGCCGGACGAGGCGTCGGCGCTCCCCTCATAGATAAAGCCCAGCAGCAGAACTGCCAGAATCGGCCCGATGGAGCACAGCGCAACCAGACCAAAGCTGTCGGATTTGGCGTTTTCGTCGCTTCGGATGGACGCAACACCCACGCCAAGCGCCATGATAAACGGAACGGTGATCGGGCCTGTGGTCACGCCGCCCGAGTCAAATGCAACCGACAGGAAATCCAGATCAGACAGCGCGGCCAGCACAAACACGATTGCGTAGAACAGGATCAGGAACCACCTGAGCGGAATGGCGAACAGGATGCGCAGCATGCTGATCATCAAAAACAGGCCGACGCCGACCGAGACGGTGATGATCAGGACGGTGCTGTCGATGGCGGGGACATTGTTTGCCAGCACCTGCAAATCCGGCTCGGCAATGGTGATGACAATGCCAAGCAGCAGGCTCAAAATCAAAATCTGCGGCAGACGGCGCGAACGCGTCATGGCCGAGCCGATGTGCGTGCCGATCTGCGTCATGGAGCTGTCCGAGCCGATGGTGAACAGTCCCATGCCGACGATGATCATCACCGAGCCGATCAGGAACGAGAGCATCAGCGCGCTGCTGACGGGGACAAAAAACAGGCACAGCGCCGCCACGATCAGCGTGATCGGCAGCACGGACGCCACAGCCTCGCGCAGCTTTTCAGTCAATACGTTTCTTCTGGGCAATTCGATTCTCCTTACACGGTTTTGTAGCTGTTTGCCTATAGTATATCGTATTTCCCACCTGATTCCTAGGGTGTAAATGTGAATTTTTCATAAAAATCGCGTCCGCCTCACGGCGACAGAACCGCATCCTGCGGTATGCCGTTTCCGGATGACAAAAATCTGAAACCATATGGGACAAATTCAAAAAAACATGGTATGATAGAGACATAAAAACGTCGGCTCCGGCCGGAAATGGAGGAACTGAACATGACGGAACAATTTGATGTACTGGTACTGGGCGGCGGCCCGGGCGGCTATCTCTGCGCCGAGCGCGCTGCGCAGAACGGTCTGACGGCAGCGGTGGTGGAAAAGCGCGCGCTGGGCGGCACGTGCCTGAATGAGGGCTGCGTCCCCACCAAGAGTCTGCTCTACTGCGCCAAGCAGTACGCCGCTGCGCAGCACGGTGAAAGCTATGGCGTACACTGTGAAAACGTGACGTATGACCACGCGGCGGTCATCGCGCGCAAGGACAAGGTCGTCAAAACGCTGGTCTCCGGCGTTGGCTACACCATGAAGTCACACGGCGTCAGGGTGTACGCCGCAAACGCACAGCTGCTGGGCAAAAATGCACAGGGGCTGTTTGAGGTGGAAGCGGGCGGCGTGACGCTCGCGGGCAAAAATCTCGTCCTTGCCACCGGCTCGGTCGCGGCCGTGCCGCCCATCGCTGGGGTAAAGGAGGGGCTTGCCAGCGGCTTTGTCATGACAAACCGCGAGATTCTTGACCTCAAAACCCTCCCGAAGGAGCTGGTCTGCATCGGCGGCGGCGTGATCGGGCTGGAGATGGCGTGCTATTTTGCAACCGTCGGCGTCAAGGTCACGGTGATCGAAATGATGCCCAAGATCGCCGGCCCCACCGACGAGGACATCTGCAAAATCCTGATGAAGACATACGCAAAGCTCGGCATGGAATTTAAGCTTTCGGCCGGCGTCAAGTCGATTGAAAATGGACAGGTACAGTATGAGGACGCCTCGGGTCTGCACACCGTCCGCTGTGACCGCGTGCTGCTGGCCGCCGGACGGCGCGCCGACTGCGGCGGTCTGGCGCTGGACAAGCTGGGTGTTGCCGTTGAGCGCGGCGCAATCGTCACCGATGAGCACCTGTGTACCAACGTCTCCGGCGTCTACGCCGTTGGCGACTGCAACGGCAAGCTGATGCTGGCGCACACGGCCTATCGTGAGGCCGAGGTCGCCGTCAACCACATGCTGGGCAAAAAGGACAAAATCGACTACAGCGTCATCCCCTCTGTCATCTATACCACGCCCGAGGTGGCAAGCGTCGGTGAGACCGAGCGCAGCGCAAAGGACAAGGGCATGCACGTCAAGGTCGTCAAGGCGCCGATGATGCTTTCGGGACGCTATGTCGCGGAAACGCTGAACGGCGACGGCTTCTGCAAGCTGGTCTATGATCTGGATACGCGCCGCATCGTCGGCGTGCAGCTGGTCGGCAGCTATGCCTCCGAGATCATCTATGGCGCGGCCATGATGGTGCAGTCCAAGGCGCCGCTGGCGCATCTGGATAAGATCGTCTTCCCGCATCCGTCGGTCTGTGAGACCATCCGTGAGGCGCTGTTCATGATCTGAGCGCCGCGCCGCACACAGGGAAGACAGAAAATCGGTGAAAATGTGCCGAAACATGCGGCGCAGGCTTGCAAAATCCGCGTTTTTCTGCTATGCTTTTACCTGTATGACTATTATGGCCACACCGCGCAGCCCAACAGATACGGCTGCGCGGTGCGGTTTGCGTAAAAGGAGGTCTTCCCATTGCACGCTACAGTCCGCGATATGACGCGCGGCAGCCCGTGGAAGCTGATTCTGGAATTTGCAATTCCGACGTTTTTCAGTCAGCTTTTCCAGCAGCTTTACAATACGGCCGACTCGCTGATCGTTGGCCGCTTTCTGGGGGATGAGGCGCTGGCCGCCGTCAGCTCCTCCAGCACACTGATCTTTCTGATCACGAGCTTCTTCGTCGGCATGACCATGGGTGCGGGCGTTGTCATCTCGCGCTATTTCGGCGCGGGCGACCATGCACGTGTCTCGCGCGCCATCCACACCAACGTTGCGCTTGGTCTGCTGGCCGGCATCATTCTGACGGTCATCGGCGTGGTCTTTACGCCAACGTTCCTGCAATGGATGGGCACAGACCCCGACGTTCTGCCCGAGGCCATTTCCTACTTCCGCTATTACTTCCTGGGTGCGGTGGCGGTGGTCATGTACAACGTCTGCAAGAGCATCATGAATGCGCTGGGCGACAGCCGCAGACCGCTGTACTATCTGATCTTCTCGTCGCTTGTCAACATCGTGCTGGACCTGCTTTTTATCGCGGTGTTCCACTGGGGCGTGTGGTCGGCGGCAGTTGCCACGACCATTTCACAGGCGGCCAGCGCCGTGCTCTGCCTGTGTCAGCTGTCAAAGAAGACTGCGCCCTATCCCATCGACTGGCGGCGTATCCGCATCGACGGCGATATGCTGAAGCTGATTCTGCGCTATGGTCTGCCGTCCGGCGTACAAAATTCGGTCATCGGCTTTGCAAACGTCATCGTCCAGACGAATATCAACTCGTTCGGCAAGATCGCCATGGCGGGCTATGGCGTGTTCTCCAAGATTGAGGGCTTCGGCTTCCTGCCCATCACCAGCTTCACCATGGCGCTGACCACCTTTATCAGCCAGAATCTTGGCGCAGGGGAATATCAGCGCGCCAAGGCCGGCGCACGCTTCGGTATTCTCTCGGCGGTTGTACTGGCCGAGCTGATCGGTGTGATCGTGCATGTGGCCGCGCCGTGGTTTGTCGGCTGGTTCACCGACACACCCGAGGTCATCGCCGCCGGTACGGCGCAGGCGCAGACCGAGGCGCTGTTCTTCTTCCTGCTGGCATTTTCCCACGCCGTCGCGGCGGTCTGCCGCGGCGCGGGCAAGGCGTTTGTTCCCATGAGCATCATGCTCCTGTGCTGGTGCGTCATCCGAATCGCCTATATCACCATCGTCATGAATATTACGCACGAGATCCGGTATATCTTCTGGGCGTATCCGCTGACGTGGTTCCTCAGCTCGGCCATCTATCTGGTGTATTATCTCTTCTCTGACTGGGTACACGGCTTTCATCAGGATCAGCC
>CAZPYW010000010.1:0-4399 GCA_964590095.1 uncultured Oscillospiraceae bacterium
GGCCGACTGAGGGGGTTCTTGCGCAAAGCCCCTTCCGTCATTTGCTTCGCAAATGACACCTCGCCTCGGGCTAAGAGCCGCCGCTACGCGGCGGTTGCCCTCGGCACACGCCTGCGGGCGTAGCCCACGTAAACGGTGGAGGCTTTGGTGCGGTGCATTTCGGCACAGTCACCATAACGGTGGAGACTTTGGCGCTGAGCAGAAAAAATATGCAGCACCATGGGAAAGAAAGAGGGACGGAGCGTTCCTCGCACGCGCCGCGTGCGGTTTTTTCGCCCTGCGGGCGGTTTCCGCCCTTCGCGCGCAAAAACTCGCGCCCTCTGGGCGCAAAAAGCTCCCGCCTTGCGGCGGGAGTTTTTCAGGCTTCCTTTGCCAGCTTGTCTTTGATCTGGAGCAGGGCGTTTGCCAGCTGATCGGGGCAGGACGTTTCCTTCATGCCGCAGCGGATGCCGCGCAGGCGGGAGATGACCTCGTCGATGTCCATGCCGGACACCAGACGGCTGATGCCCTGAAGATTGCCGTTGCAGCCGCCGATGTATTCCACGTGCGTCAGCTTGTTCTCTTCCACGTCAAGCAGGATTCTGGTCGAGCAGGTGCCTCGGGTCTGGTATTCATATTTCATCGGTATTCCTCCTGTGTCAAATCGCAGAGCGATGGGTTTACATAATCAATTAAATCCTGTGGTGCAAGCAGCAGCTGACAGCCGCGGCAGCCGGCCGAAACGCCAATGGTATCGTACAGCTCGGCTGTTTCATCCAGAAACGTGGGAAAGCGCTTCTTCATCCCGATGGGACTGCACCCGCCGCGCACATAACCCGTCAGCGGCAGAAGCTCTTTGACGTGAATCAGCTCGACCTTCTTGTCGCCTGCGGCCTTTGCCGCCTTCTTCAGGTCAAGCTCACAGCAGACAGGGATGCAGAAGACCAGGTACCCGCGCTTTTCGCCGCGCGCGACCAGCGTTTTGAAGATCTGCTCCGGCGGCATACCCACCGCCGCGGCGGCGTGCATCCCGCTCAGATCGTTCTCATCATAGGCGTACTCTGCCGTGCGGTAGGCGATCTTTGCGCCATCCAGCAGACGCATCACATTCGTTTTTGTCATTGCGCTCGCTCCTTATGCTCAAATCATATCATATTTGCTGCGGGCTTGCAAGTTTTCCTTTTTTCTGATACAATGCGCAGGAATCGTATTTACACGGGAGGAACCGATATGTCGATCGAAAAGGTACGCGCGTATTTTCAGACGCTTGGAATTGAGAACCGGATTCAGGAATTTGACGTTTCCAGTGCAACAGTCGAGCTGGCCGCGCTGGCGCTGGGCGTTGACGGCGCGCGAATTGCCAAAACGCTGTCGTTTATGCTGGGCGAGCGCTGCCTTCTGATCGTGGCGGCGGGCGACGCGCGTGTGGACAACAAAAAGTATAAGGCGCGCTTCGGCGGCAAGGCGAAGATGCTGCCGCATGATGATGTGCCGGAATATATCGGCCACGCTGTGGGCGGCGTGTGTCCGTTTGCCGTAAAGGACGGCGTTGAGGTCTGGCTGGATGAGTCGCTCAAGCGCTTTACCACGGTCTTTCCTGCCTGCGGCAGCGCCAACAGCGCCATTGAGCTGACCATCCCCGAGCTGGAGCGCTATTCCTGCTGTGCCGGCTGGGTCGACGTATGTAAGGACTGGCAGACAGAGGAAGCGGCAAACTGAGCGGAAAACATCCACGCGCAGTGTGCGCGGTGGATGTTTTTTGATGGATGTTTTTCGTGCTTTTACAGATACTAACCACCAGATCATTCTGGAGGTTCGATCATGGCAGAAGCACAACACGAAAACAGACAGCAGCCCATGCAGCAGCTGACCGAGCTTGGCGCGTCGGTGACGCACTCGAAAAACGGCAATATCTACACGCTGACGATCATCGGACAGATCGAGGGACATCAGATCCTCCCCGAGACGGTCAAAACAACGAAATATGAGCACGTCATCCCGCTTCTGGCGGCGGTGGAGGAGAGCCGCGAGATCGACGGCCTGCTCCTGCTGCTGAACACGGTGGGCGGCGACATTGAGGCCGGTCTTGCGATTGCAGAGCTGATCGCGGGCATGAAAAAGCCGACGGTATCGCTGGTGCTGGGCGGGGGACACTCGATCGGCATTCCGCTGGCCGTGTCGGCAAAGACGTGTATGATCGTCCCGACGGCCAGCATGACGGTGCATCCGGTGCGGATGACGGGGCTGGTGGTCGGCGCGCCGCAGACGTATCAGTATTTTAACCGCATTCAGGAGCAGATCGTCGATTTTGTCACGAAAAACTCGCGCATCAGCCGCCGGCAGTTTCTGGACTATATGATGGCCACGGGAGAGCTTGCAACCGACGTCGGCACGGTGATCTATGGACGCGAGGCAGTTGCCTGCGGACTGATGGACAGACTGGGAAGTCTGTCTGACGCACTTGCGTGTCTGCACCGGCAGATCGCAAAAAATCGAAAGCGCGCGCAACAAAAATAGCGGCTGCATGAAAATGGATGGAAATATTCGCTGCGTTGTGATAATATAGTATCATGTCCGTGCCTGTCACAGCGCGCGGGACATATTTTGAACTCGGAGGGCCGGTCATGACCTATTTGACTGCGATCATACTGGGACTGGTGCAGGGGATCACGGAATTTTTGCCGATCTCCAGCTCGGGGCATCTGGCCATACTGCAAAACTTTCTGCATCTCGGCGCAGCGGATTCACATCTGCTGTTTGAGGTGCTGCTGCATCTTGGGACGCTGGCGGCGGTGATTCTGGCGTTCTGGAGCGATGTCAGGGGACTCTGGCGCGAGGGGCTTTACATGCTTGGCGCAAGGAAGCTGCATCGCGGCCAGAAGCCCGACAGGCTGCGGCGGCGGATGATCTGGTTTGTTATTCTGGGGACGCTTCCGCTGATCGTGGCTGCGATCTTCCATGACGCGCTTGCCGCGCTGTATGACAACACGTTTTTTATCGGCGCTGCGCTTCTGGTGACGGGCGGGCTGCTGTTTGCAGCCGACCGGCTGGGACACGGCAACAAAAATGAAAAAAATGCCACGCTGGGCGAGGTGCTTCTTGTCGGTGCGGCACAGGCTGTGGCGGTGACGCCGGGGCTTTCCCGCTCAGGCACGACGATCTCGGTCGGAATGCTCTGCGGCTTTGACCGGAGCTTTGCCGTGCGGTATTCGTTTTTGCTGTCGATTCCGGCAGTGCTGGGCGCGAACATATTGACGCTGGTCGATGCAGTGCAGGCCGGTATCAACGCCTCGCTGCTTCCGGTTTATCTGGTGGGCGTGCTGGCGGCGTTTCTTTCGGGCTATGCGTCGATCTATCTGCTGCGGATGCTGGTGCAGCGCGGGCGCTTCGGCGGCTTTTCGTACTATTGCTGGGGCGCGGGACTTGTTACATTGATCCTTTCTCTGGTTGCGTGAGGTGTAGATTATGGCAGGAGGAAAACAGAAGAAAACGGCTGCTTCGTCTGCCGCGCGCGGCAGCGGGGCAGGGAAGAAGCCGTCGCGCGGGAAAAAGGCCGCGCCGAAAAAAACGCCCATCCGGCGTGAGATCGGCGCAGTGGTCTGCCTGTTTCTGGGCGTGTTTACGGTATTGTGCTGCTTCCGTGTGAATGCGGCGTTTTTGAATCTGCTCTCGGCGCTTTTTCGCGGCCTGATCGGAAGCGGCCTGTACATACTGCCGTTTTCGTTTATCTGGGCGTTTGTGATTCTGCTGCTGCATGACGGGCGGCCTGTCCGGCTGCGTGTGAGCTGCGCATTTCTGCTTGCGCTGACCATCGGCGCGCTGGTGCATCTGGTGGGCGATCAGGAGCATGCGGAATGGTCGCTTGACATGATCGCAGAGCTTTGGGACAGCGGCATTGCACTTTCCTCCGGCGGCGTGCTGGCGGGCTTTGCCGCACAGCTGCTTGAGCTGGTCGTCAGCCGTGTGGGCGCGGTCATTCTGCTGCTGTGTGCGCTGGCGATGGAGCTGATCACCACGCTGAATATGACGCTGGGCGGTATTATTACGGCCATCCGCAATCGCCCGCGCGTGGAGTATGACGAGCCGAAGCGTGAGCATCCAGACCCTGCCGAGGTGCTGGTCAACCATGTGGCACAGAAGCACATAGAGCATACCGAGCGCCGCCGCTCGCGCGCAAGCGAATTTGATCTGCCGATCGATGAGCCGCCGCTGCGCGCCGGACAGGGGGCAATTCCTGCCGAGGCGCAGGAGGCCGAAGCGGAAGAAAAGGAAATTATCTCGCCTGACCGCTTCCTGCTGGAAAAGCGCCAGCAGGCGCGGCGGCAGCGGGACGCTGCCCAGCAGCATACGGCCGTGCCTGTGCCGGAGGATACGGCGCACGATGCGCGGCAGGAGGAGATCGAATCGCTGCTTGAGCAGC
>CAZPYW010000010.1:4499-18089 GCA_964590095.1 uncultured Oscillospiraceae bacterium
ACCGAGCCTGTGCCGGCTGAAAAGAAGGTCAAGCGCGCAGAGGTACAGCAGCAGGCCGCGCAGATCGCGCAGGAGATCGTTGAGGGCGAGCAGCTGGCAATGTACCAGTTCCCGCCGATCGGGCTGCTTCGCTCGGGCGACGGCAGGACGGTGGACGGCACCGAGGAAATGCGCCAGAACGCCGAACGGCTGAGTGACACGCTTTCCAGCTTTGGCATTGAGGCACAGATCATCAACGTCACGCGCGGCCCGACGGTCACGCGGTATGAGCTTGAGCTCAATCGAGGCGTCAAGCTCTCGAAGGTCACAAATCTGGCGGATGATATCGCGCTGAGCCTTGGCTCGACCGGTGTGCGCATTGCAGCCATTCCGGACAAGATCTCGGTCGTCGGCATTGAGGTGCCGAACCGTGCTGTTTCTACCGTCCTCATCCGTGATGTGATCGGCTCGCAGGAGTTTGCAAAGAGCAAATCGCGGATTTCCTTTGCCGTTGGTAAGGATATCGGCGGCAAGTGCATCATCGGCAATATCGCAAAGCTTCCGCACATGCTGATTGCCGGTACGACCGGCTCCGGCAAATCGGTCTGTATGAACAGCCTGATCATCTCCCTTTTGTACAAGGCAAAGCCCGAGGAGGTCAAGCTCATCATGGTCGACCCGAAGATGGTCGAGCTTGGCGTGTACAACGGCATTCCGCATCTGCTGATTCCGGTCGTGACAGACCCCAAGAAGGCTGCGGGCGCACTGCAATGGGCGGTGACGGAAATGATGCGCCGGTACCGGCTGATGGCCGACACCGGTGTGCGTGATCTTGACTCGTTTAACAAGATCGCTGCCGGGTCGGATGAGCTGGAAACCATGCCGCAGATCGTGGTCGTGATCGACGAGCTGGCCGATCTGATGCTGGTGGCGGCAAAAGAGGTTGAGGAATCTATCTGCCGCGTGGCACAGATGGGACGTGCGGCCGGTATCCATCTGGTCATTGCAACGCAGCGTCCGTCTGCCGATGTCATCACCGGCCTGATGAAGGCGAACATCCCCTCCCGAATCGCATTTGCAGTTGCCTCCGCGATGGAATCGCGTATCATTCTGGATACGGCCGGTGCGGAAAAGCTGGTGGGCAAGGGCGATATGCTCTACGCGCCTCTTGGCGAGGGCAAGCCCCGCCGTGTACAGGGCTGCTTCATCACCGATGATGAGGTGCAGAGCGTGGTCGATTTCATCAAGAGCAGCGGCTCGGCCGAATACTCGGCCGATATCATCAGCGAGATCGACAAAAAAGCCGAGCAGAGCGGCAAAAGTGCCGGCGGCGGCGCTTCCGCTGCGCATGAGGCATCTGAGGACGACGGCGATGAGATGCTTCCGTCCGCGGTTGAGGTGCTGCTGGAAACGGGACAGGCCTCGGTCTCCATGCTGCAAAGGCGGCTCAAGCTGGGCTATGCGCGCGCGGCGCGCATCATGGACGAGCTGGAGGAAAAGGGAATTGTCGGACCGTTTGAGGGCTCAAAGCCGCGTCAGCTGCTGATCACGCGTGAGCAGTGGGAGCGGATGAAGGACGGCTCAGCCGAGGAGTTTAACCAGGCGGTCGAGGAGGAAATTCCGTAACGCACATATAAATTCCGGAGCTTCCGGTTTTTATAGCAGCGGCACCTGCCGCAAAAAATAGCATTGCATCCGGACTAAGGCGCCGGAGCGACAGCTGGAGGTAAAAAATGAACAGAGAAAATCATGAGAAAATCAGAAGACTTGCCGCGCTGGCGCTGCTGACGGCGATTGTCGTCGTGCTGCAGCTGGTGGGGAGCAGCTTCCACATCGGGCCGATCCCGTTTTCACTGGTGCTGGTACCGATCGTCATTGGCGCAATTTTATTCGGCGCGCGCGCCGGTGCGTTTCTGGGCGCGGTGTTCGGCGTGATCGCCCTTGCGGGCGGCATTGGCGGGACAGACTGGTTCACGGCCACGCTTTGGAATTTCAGCCCGTTCTGGACGGCTGCAACGTGCCTGGTCAAGGGCGCACTGGCAGGCGCGGCTTCGGGCTGGGTCTACGCGGCGCTGCAAAAGCACGTGACGCTTGGCTGCATCGCGGCGGCTGTTGTCTGTCCGGTCGTAAACACGGGCGTGTTCGCGCTTTCGATGCTGACCGTGCTGCAGAAGCCCCTGATGCAGATCGCTGCCGAACAGGCATGGGCGGGGAATGTCCTGACGGTGCTGTTTGCAATTGTGATCGGCGTCAATTTCTTTGTTGAGCTTGGCATCAACGCCGTGCTCAGCGCGGCCATTGCGCGTATCGTCAAGGCCGTATCTCACAGAAAATAAGGACGCGCTCCGTCCGCTGCGCAGTTTGGCGCGGCGGGCGGATTTTGCGTTTTTTGCGCCTGCTTCGGGCGCGGACGGAACGCGTTTTTCCCTTTTCTGCGGCACGGAATGTTGGATTGTGTTGGATTGCGTCCGACGAGGCGAACAAAAAGTCATGGTAATGTCTGATTATTTCTGGAATTCGGCATTTTGCCCTGTTTTGAAAACGGGAAACAACGGAAAAATGGCAGAATGAAAATAGAATATGGCGTTGACATTGCAATCTGAATGCGATAGAATACAGGTAAATCCAAACCAACTCAACATAATCCCATTTTTATTATGTAAGGAAGCCGCCGATTCGGCGGGCATTTTAGAAAGGAAGGTCAAAAATGAAGACGAAAGCCGTTCGCATCCATGGCAAAATGGATCTCAGACTCGAGGAGATCGAGCTGCCCCAGGTCGGACCCGACGACGTTCAGGTCAAGATCATCTCCGACTCCATCTGCATGAGCACCTACAAAGCCGCTGTTGAGGGCGAGGAGCATAAGCGTGTTCCCGACGACGTGGCTGAGAATCCTACCATTGTTGGTCATGAGTTCTGCGGCGTGATCACCGAGGTCGGTGAAAACTGGAAGGAAAAGTACAAGGTCGGTCAGGGCTTTGCCATTCAGCCCGCCCATTTCTACAAGGGCTCGCAGCTGGCTCCCGGCTACTCCTATCCGTACTGCGGCGGCGACAGCCAGTACTCCAATGTTCCCATTGAGACGCTGCTGACCGACAACCTGCTGACCTATGACTCCGACACGTATTTCTATGGCTCTCTGGCCGAGCCGATGAGCTGCATCATCGGTACGTTCCACGCCATGTACCACACCAAGCCCGGCTGCTATGAGCATGACATGGGCATTGTTGAGGGCGGCAAGATGGCGCTTCTGGCCTCCGTCGGCCCCATGGGTCTTGGCGCGATCGACTATGCGCTGCACTGCGACCGTCGTCCCAGCCTGCTCGTCGTCACCGATATCGACGATGCACGTCTGGCTCGCGCAGAAAGCATCTACACCGTTGAGCACGCAAAGGAAATGGGCATTGAGCTGCACTACGTCAACACCGCCAAGCCCGGCTGCGACACCGCGTATCTGCGTGAGCTGACCGGCGGCACCGGCTATGACGATGTCATCTGCTTCGCGCCTGTCCGTCCTGTCGTTGAGCAGGCCGGTGACATTCTGGGCTTTGACGGCTGCCTCAACTTCTTTGCAGGCCCGACGAACAACCAGTTCAAGGCTGAGTTCAACTTCTACAACGTACACTACCTCTACACGCATCTGGTCGGCACCTCCGGCGGCAACACCAGCGACATGAAGGAAGCCATCGCCATGATGACCTCCGGTAAGATCAACCCCGCTGCGATGATCACCCATATCGGCGGTCTGAACGCGGTTGTCGACACCGTCCTCAACCTGCCGAAGATCCCCGGCGGCAAGAAGCTGATCTACACGCAGATCGAGCTTCCGCTGACTGCGATCGCGGACTTTGAGAAGCTGGGCGAAAGCGACCCGCTGTATGCAAAGCTGGCCGAAATCACGAGCCGCCACAACGGCCTGTGGAGCGCCGAGGCTGAAAAGTACCTGCTGGCTAACAAATAATAACTTTTGATATAGGAGTGAAAATCTTATGGCAGTTGGCGTATTGATGCCCAAAGAAGGCATTACAGTCGAAACATGTATGATGGGCGAATGGAAGAAAAACGTCGGTGACGCCGTTGCAGTCGGTGACGTTCTGTTCTCCTATGAAACCGATAAGGCCGAGTTCGAGTGCGAGTCCACCGTTGCCGGTACGCTTCTGGCGCAGTTCTACGCCGAGGGCGACGAGGTTCCGTGTCTGGTAAACGTCTGCGCCATCGGCAATGCCGGTGAAGACGTTGAGGCGCTGCGCAATGCAGCTCCTGCCGCTGAGGCTCCCGCTGCTCCGGCAGCCGCTCCCGCCGCAGCACCCGCTGCTGCAGCAGCCGCCGCTCCCGCTGGCCCCTGCGCACAGGCAGTGATCATGCCCAAGGAAGGCATCACCGTTGAGTCCTGCATCATGGGCGAGTGGAAGAAGGAAGTCGGCGACGCAGTTGCAGTTGGCGATATCCTGTTCTCCTATGAGACCGATAAGGCCGAGTTTGAGTGCGAGTCCACCGTGGCCGGCACCCTGCTTGCCAAGTTCTTTGAAGAGGGTGACGAGGTTCCGTGCCTGGTCAATGTCTGCGCTGTCGGCAATGCCGGTGATGCGTATGAATTCCTCAAGCCCGGCGCTGAGGCACCCGCGCCTGTCGCAGCCGCTCCTGCCGAGGCTCCCGCAGCCGAGGCCGCAGCTGCCGCTCCCGCCGTCAAGGCTGAGCTTTCTGCAATTTCCCCGCGCGCAATGGCCAAGGCCGTTGCCAACAACGTCAACCCCGCTCTGGCTACCGGTACCGGCCCCAACGGCCGTATCATCGAGCGCGACATCGATGCGCTGATCGCCTCCGGCAAGGGCGCGATCACGGCCGCTCCCGCTGCATGCGCCGCGTGTGAGACTGAATATGAGGACGTCAAGTTTGGTGCTGTCCGCAAGGCTACCGCCAAGTCCATGACCAAGAGCCTGTCCACCATGGCACAGCTGACGCAGCAGTATTCCTTCGATGCCACCCAGATTCAGGCCTACCGCGCCATGCTCAAGCCGCTCGATGCCCCCATGGGCAAGATCAGCCTGAACGACATGGTCATGTTCGCCGTGGCAAAGACCGTGCTGTCCTGCCCCGATCTCAACGCCAACATGGTCGAGGACAACGTTGTGCGTCACTTCAAGCATGTGAACCTGGGCTTTGCCTGTGACACGCCGCGCGGCCTGCTCGTTCCCACCATCTACAACGCCGATCAGATGACGCTGCTTGAGCTGTCGGTCGAGGCCAAGCGCCTTGCCGCCGCAGCCCGTGACGGCAGCCTGACGCCGGATGAGATGAGCAACGCGACCTTTACCGTTTCCAACATCGGCTCGTTTGGCTGTGAGGCCTTTACGCCCGTTGTCAACCCGCCGCAGACCGGTATTCTTGGCATCTGCAACATTCAGACGAAGATCAAGTCTGCTGTTGGCGGCTGCATCGAAACGTATCCGGCAATGGGTCTGTCTTTGACCTTCGACCACAGAGTGCTTGACGGTGCGCCCGCTGCGCGCTTCATGAGCGAGCTGTGCAAGAACCTCGAAAACTTCATGACCCTGATGGCGAAGTAAGAGAAAGGAAGGACATAAACTATGCCGAAATCTTTATATATCGATCCTGTTGCCGTCCGTCAGCCTGGCCAGATCCACTTTGATGACATTCCCGTCTGCCAGTACAACAAGACCATCAAGCAGGAGCTGGAAGAGGGCAACTACACCAAGGAAGACCTCATCCGCATCTACCGCGACATGGCGATCTGCCGTGAGTTTGAGCACATGCTCACCGAGATCAAGACCAAGGCTACGTATAACGGCGTTGACACCACCTATCCCGGCCCTGCGCACCTGAGCTATGGCCAGGAGGCCTCCTGCGTTGGTGAGGCTTACCTGCTGAACAAGGACGACATCACCTTTGGCTCGCACCGTTCGCACTCCGAGATCCTGTCCAAGGGCCTCAGCTGCATCCAGAAGCTTTCGGATGAAGAGCTGATGAGCACCATGGAAAACTTCCTGGGCGGCAAGACGCTGGCTGCTGTCAAGAAGTTCGCCGATACCTCCGATGTCAAGGAGCTGGCCATCCGCTTCCTGCTGTACGGCACCGTCGCTGAGATCTTTGCGCGCGAGAACGGCTTCCATCATGGCATGGGCGGCTCGATGCACGCATTCTTCCTGCCGTTCGGCATCTACCCCAACAACGCCATCGTCGGCGGCTCCGCACCTGTTGCGGCCGGCGCTGCGCTGTTCCAGAAGAACAACGATAAGAAGGGCATCGTCGTCTGCAACATCGGTGACGCATCCCTTGGCTGCGGCCCTGTTTACGAAGCACTCAACTTCTCCGCAATGGATCAGTACAAGACCCTGTGGGAAGAGGGACGCAAGGGCGGCCTGCCGATCATCTTCAACGTTTTCGATAACTTCTACGGCATGGGCGGCCAGACCATGGGCGAGACCATGGCCTATGGTATGCCTGCACGTCTGGCGGCCGGTATCACCCCCAGCCAGATGCACGCCGAGCGTGTTGACGGCTGGAACCCGCTGGCTGTCATCGACGCGTACAAGCGCAAGATGGAGCTGCTCAAGAACAACGAAGGCCCCGTCTTCCTGGATGTCGTGACCTATCGTCTGGTCGGTCACTCCACCTCTGACCAGAACGCCTATCGTACCAAGGAAGAGATCGAGGATTGGCGCAGCCATGATCCCATCGTCAAGTTCCGCGAGGCTCTGGTTGAGGCCGGTGTCGAGTCCGACGAGTTCTTTGCAAAGCTGCTGCAGGACACCGCCGACCGCATGACCATGATCTGCCGCGCTGCTGACGACAAGGAGATCTCTCCGTACGTCGATTTTGACCAGAACCCCGATTATCTGGCCAACCTGATGTTCTCCAACCAGACCGTCCGCTCGATGGGCGCCCCCGACCAGAAGGTCAACGTCACCGGTCCGAAGGAGAGCTGCAAGCGCTACACCGACCTTGCAAAGAAGGAACGCTATGCCTTCGATGCAAACGGCAACAAGTTCTCTGACATGAAGCTCTATAACATCCGCGATGCGATCTTTGAGCCCATGTTCAACAAGTACTATGAGGATCCCACGCTGGTTGCCTATGGCGAAGACGTCCGTGACTGGGGCGGCGCATACGCGGTCTATCGTGGCCTGATGGATGTCATCCCGCACTCCCGTCTGTTCAACTCCCCGATTTCCGAGGCTGCCATCGTCGGCACCGCTGTTGGCTACTGCATGTGCGGCGGCCGCGCTGTGGTCGAGCTGATGTACTGCGACTTCCTTGGCCGTGCCGGTGACGAGGTCTTCAACCAGATGTCCAAGTGGCAGGCCATGTCCGCCGGTATCCTCAAGATGCCGATGATCCTGCGTATGTCCGTTGGCGCGAAGTACGGCGCACAGCACTCGCAGGACTGGGTTGCCATCGTTTCGCACATCCCCGGCCTGAAGGTCTTCTTCCCGGTCACGCCTTACGAAGCCAAGGGCATCATGCAGGCGGCTCTGAACGGCACCGACCCGTGCATCATCTTCGAGTCCCAGCGTATCTACGGCAAGGGCGAAGAGTTCCACGAGGGCGGCGTACCGGTCGAAGAGTACGAGTGGGTACCCGGCGCTGTCAACAAGGTTCGCGACGGCAAGGATCTTACCATCCTCACCATCGGCGCTACGCTCTATCGTGCGGTCGACGCAGCCAAGACGCTCTCCGAGAAGTACGGTGTTGAGGCCGACGTTATCAACATTCCGTCGCTCGTTCCGCTGGATTACACCGACCTCATCGCGTCCGTCAAGAAGACCGGCCGCGTGGTGCTGGCTTCCGATGCCTGCGCCAGAGGTACGTTCCTCAACGAGATCGCCGAGAATCTGTCCACCATGTGCTTCGATTATCTGGACGCGCCTCCCGTTGTCATCGGCGCGCGCAACTGGATCACCCCGCCGCATGAGTTCGACAAGTATTTCTTCCCGTATGCCGAGTGGATCGTCGACGCAGTCAATGCCCGCCTGATTCCGCTGGACGGCTACACTTCCACCACCACCCCGGACGACGCGGAGATCATTCGCCGCAACAAGCTGGGCGTGTAAGCAGAACCCAACATTCCCGCGTAGACAAGTCTGCGCGGGAATGTTTTTTTACTTTCGGCAAAGTGATACTTGACAAATCTCACCACTGGCGTTATAATATCTAAGGTTTCTGGGCCTGTAGCTCAGCTGGGAGAGCGTTCGGTTCGCATCCGAGAGGTCGAGAGTTCGAGTCTCTTCAGGTCCACCACGTCGCTGCGGACTGCATATCGTTCGCAGCGGCTTTTCTTTTTTCAAAAATCATTTCTCACTGATTCCGTCGCAGTACCTTTCAAACCCGTGACCACTTCGTTGAGTCACGGGTTTGTGTTTTGGTTTGTCCAATGGACAAATCAGGGTTTTTGCATACTGTTTGCCTGCGTCAAACATCACATCCCATCCGTGTTTTTCCCGGAAAAAGATTTGCGCCAGACTGCATAGCGTGATAAGATATCCTTGACCCGATTCAACGCATTTGGAGGTTCAAATGACACGGAAAGCTGTAGTTTTTATCCTGCTTGGCCAGTCCAATGCAGTCGGCCACGGTGTTCCCATGGCCGAATCGGACATCATTTCCACTCCGCTTCAAAATGTCTTCGGACTCAGCCGAACCGACAATCAGACGCTCGAGCCACACACGCTTGTCTGGAGCGGCTATACGAGCCGGGGCATGAACCTTGGCGAAGAACAAGATGACACCTATTCCGTTGCAAACTGCCTCGCCAGGCTCTGGCAGACGCACATCGACAAGGGAAACCGCTATCAGCTTCCCGATCTTCATATCATCCAGATCGCAATCGGCGCGCAGGGGGTCACGGAAGGCTTCATGTGGCATCCCAAACGGGAACAGAAGCTGATCCCGGGCAAACTCGGCACGGTCGATATCTCCCTGTTTCCCTTCACGAAACAGATTTTATCCGGTGTGAAGTCCAGTCTCTTCGTGCTTGGCAAGACCTGCGAAACCGTTATGCTCCATTGGCGTGGGGGAGAAGAAGATATGCTGGTGGAAGAAGCTGCGCGCAGAAAGAATCTGAAAGGGGACTACCGCGAACTCTTTGAGGGCTTCTATCAGGCGTTGGGTGCGCGTGTACCCACGGTCTTGCACAAACTGGTCTGCAAGGACAGATGCTTTGCCATCGACCCCACAGGCAGCGCCTACGCTGGTTTGAACGATATCAACGAAGTGTTTGCGCAGCTTTGTGCGGATTATGAGAATATGTCCCTGTTCGATCCCTCGCTTGCGCCCGGATACATTGCTGACGTTCCCGGGAACGGAATCTTTCTTGACGATGCCGTTCACTACACGCCGCAGGTGAATGCCTGGGTGGCGGAGCAGATTTTGGATACCTATCTTACAAACCGTCAATCTGTAACGTGAATCGCTGCAAACATTTGAATCACGCCATAAAAAAACAGGGCTGCCGCATCTGCGGCAGCCCTGTTTTGCATGACAGGGGAGTACACTTGTTTTTGGCTTATTTCGCGGTCATGTTCATCAGAACCTTCGCGCCCATTGCACGGGTTGCAGTGCCCTTCGGGTTGAACGCACCGTTGGAGCCAGCCAGATAACCGGCGTTGGTGCAGTAGGTAACAGCTTCGAGTGCCCATGCGGGGATATCCGCCGCATCGGTGTAGGTCAGAGCCGTCGCCTCAACGTCCTTGCCGCCCTGCAGCTGGTCATAGCCATAGAGAACCTTGGCCATTTCCTGACGGTTGATGGCGTTGGTGGGCTTGTACGTGCCGTCTTCATAGCCGCCAACGATCTTGTTCTCGCTTGCCCACAGCACAGCGTCGGAGTACCACTGGCCGTCAGCGCAGTCGGAGAAGGTCTTGCTCACATCGCCGTTCACGGCAGGAGAGCCAGCCATGCGGTACAGAACCGTCACGAGCATACCGCGCGTCAGCGCACCGTTCGGCGCGAAGGTGGTGGCGCTCGTACCGTTCATGAGCTTGTACTCGGTGACATAGTTGACTGCGTCAACCGCCCAGTTGCCGTCAGTAACGTCGGAGTACGGGGTAGCAATGATGGAAATGCGGCCCTGCGGCTTGGCGTAGGAAGCCGGGACAACACCGTTGAGGTGATCTTTGATGTACGTGATGAGGACTTCGTTGTCAAGCATGACAGAATCCTGCAACAGCTTGTTATCGGCGAACATATTGATGCCGTCGCCGGAGTCCTTAAGCATATAGTTGTGCGAAGCGACCGTGTAGGTGCCTTTCGGGTCGATGTCGACATACATACCGTTCTTCAGAACCTTCACGTTCTTGACGCGGTATTCGCCGTCAACGCCGACGAACAGATCCTTGTCGTCACCCTTGGCGGAAGACTTGACCGTCGTGTCAATGGTGTACTTCAGGCCGGAGACCTGCAGGAAGCCGCCCATTTCGCCGATGGCGTTCTTACCGTCGGAGTAAGAGCCTCTGGTGTTGCGAGCCGTCCATTCGAGCGCATCGATGATCTCCTGGCCGGTGGCCTCGACGACGCACAGGGCGTTGCCATACGGATGGACTTTGATGACCTGGCCGTAGGTGATCTCACCGGCAGCGATGTCGGCACGGATGCCGCCGCCGTTGACGAATGCTACGTCAGCGCCGGAGACGATGCGGTACGCATCGGCGCACAGGTCACCGAGGTTGGTTTCGCGGTTACGCACGGCGCGCGTGCCGTCGGCGTGCTTGGTGGTGAGGTCAATGGAGCTTCTGGCCACGACGGTGTTGACAAGGTCTTCGTTCTTGGCCTGAATGTCCTTGACGAACGCGTCAGTCGCGCTGTCCTTGGCGGTGTAGTCAGTGATGAGTTCCGTGGTGAACTTGCCGCCGGAGATGGTCAGCTTGCCGATGTTGGCCAGCTTCGTGCCGGTGGAGGACAGGACAACTTCCTTGCCGTCCTTGTTCTTGACCAGCTCCATCGGAAGCGTGGAGTGGGAGTGACCGTCGAGAACGACGTCAATGCCGGTGGTGTTGGCAATGAGGTCGGTCGAACGCCACGGTTCGGAGGACTCGTCGATGCCCAGATGTGCGAGGACGATGACATAGTCCGCGCCTTCCTTCACAGCCGCGTCAACGGTCTGCTGGACTTTGGCATACAGGTCAGCGCCGTTGTTGCCTTCGGCGAAGGAGTAGACGTAGTTGCCCTTGTCGTCCTGGAAGTAAGTCGGGGTGGACTTGGTGAAAGATTCCGGCGTATCGATGCCGATGAAAGCGACTTTCTTCTCGCCGTAGGTGGCGATCTCATAGGGTTTGTAGCCGCTCAGACCCTTGTTGTCCTTGGCCGTGTAGGTCAGGTTGCAGCACAGGTACTGATACTTGGCCATGTTGATGAGCTTTTGCAGCTGCGGCATGGTATAGTCGAACTCATGGTTGCCGAAGGTGGCATAATCATAGCCGACCTCGTTCATGATCTCGACGAGATACTCGCCCTTGGACAGCGTGCCGATGACGTCGCCCTGCACGGAGTCGCCGCAGTCAACGAGTGCAACGTACTTGTACGCGTCCTGCATCTCCTTTTTATAGGCGGCCAGACCGGCATAGCCAAGGTTGTCATCAACGCCGCAGTGTACGTCGTTGGTGTACAGGATGACAATGTCGTCGGATTTTTCCCCGGCGGCGAACGCCGTGGTCATCAGACCCAGCATCAGGCAAACCGCCAGCAGAAGTGCGATCAGTTTCTTCATTTGTATCCTCCCTTTGATGTTCTCTGCCGAAGGGCAGAGTGAGATACCTGTATTATACACCATCTCCCGCCGGACAGCTACTGTGAGATGTTTGAATTTTCAGCCTCATTTTTAGCGAAATTGTACAAAATTGTACAAATTTTTCCGATTGCTTTCATCATAAACCGCGAAAAGCCCCTCTGCGTCGCAGAGGGGCATGAGCTTTGTTCAGTTTTCCGCGCGTTGATAGACCCATGCATTGGGGATGGCTCGACCGCCGGTGTAGCGCAGATTGGCGTTCGAAGAACGGATGACATATTCTCCGTCGAACCACATCATCGCGCTCGTGCCGCCGTCAAGCGCCATACCCTGCATACAATTGTGCTGCAAAAGGATATCCGAGCAGGTATTGACGCTCGTGCCGACGATGCCCTCGAGCAGGTTGCGCCCTTCAATGACGAGCATAAGAATTTCATACTTGTCCGATTGCCCCAGGGCGCAGCGCGGCTGCGTTCCGGTCCAGTAATCGTCCATGATCTTCACGCCGTCAACGATCAGCACCGGCGTAAACTCCGCCGCGTCGGTGCAATCTTCGCTGACAGGGGACAGAGCATCCTTGACGTAGAGCAGGTTGTTTTCGTGCAGCTCAATGCGCTTGTAGGCATAGGCGGTGGCGTGAGAACCATACGCTGTACCGTTGGACATGGCATAGCCTACGACCTGACCGCCATTGCCGCCGCCATCCGGATCGACGAAACCGTTGGCATTGATCGCCAGCACGCCGTTGTTTGCTTCCGCGATCTCACCGGAGAGCTGACCGGTTACGGGAACGGTAGCAGCCATTTCCAAACTCAGCCGCGTCGGGTCTTTTGCCACGGCCAGCACACCGCGCCAGCCTTTTCCTTCTTCGCGCAGCAGCAAAATCTGGTTGTGCGCGTCGATGGCCAGCACCTGTTCATCAAAGATCGTGCGGATGGACGTGCCTTCGTCCTCGAACCCGGCTTCATTGATATAGATATGATCCCAGCCGTTTGCGAGCTTGTCGGGATACTCGGCCAGATACGCTTCCATCGAGCTGCGGTCGATCTCCCAGAACAGCTCGTAGAACGCTTCTTCGTCCTGCGCCAGCTGTTCTTCGGGTGCGGGTGTCTCATCCGTAGTGGGGTTGTGGGTGATGTTCGCGTCAATGTGCGTGACGTTGCTGTCGGTCGTATCATCCGGGGTCGTGGGAGCAGTGTCCTGCTTGCCCCAGCTGGTTTCTACGCCGACGGTTGCAGACTTTTTCTCGCCGTATTCAAAGCGGACTTCGTCGATGACATCCTTGGGGATGAAGTATTCTGCCAGCCACTGGTGGGTCATGGTGTCCATTGCGGTATTGATGTACATCGTGCGCCATTTTTTCACAAAGGAATTGTTGGTGTACACGCAGAAGAAATACAGTCCTTCCAAACACAACACCACACTCAGCCAGATGGCAAGCGTCTTCAGCGGTTTTTTGGACTTCTGCTGTTTCGCCCGCCCGGCGCGTTTGGCAACGCGAGCGCCGCCGGTGGAGCTAAAGAGTTTGAGCTGTGCCAATTGAATCTCTCCAATATCAGTTTTTATCACATACGGATAGATTCTATCACAGATCGGCGCAGGAATCAAATCTTTTGCGAAAAAGTTAAGAATTATTTACAGATACCCCGCAAACAGCAAACTCACCAATTGACTCCGCATCCGTAGGGGTCGATGCCCACATCGACCCGTTGTAACAAATCTCCACCGCACTCGTAGGGCGGGACCCGTGTGTCCTGCGGCAGGGGCGCGGCTTCGCCGCACCCCTTGGCTCTCCCTCTGGGAGAGCTGGCGGCGCAGCCGCCTGAGAGGGCTTTCTCACTGTCTCCGGGGATTTTCAGTATAGCGTTGTA
>CAZPYW010000011.1:0-5076 GCA_964590095.1 uncultured Oscillospiraceae bacterium
CCGCGCGCTTCGCGCGCGGTTTTTACGCCCTTTGTGCGCAGCTTTTCTGTGCTGTGCACAGAAGACCCCGCGCCGCCGGCGCGGGGTATGCGCTGTTCGCCGGTCGCGTGCATATGCCTTTTCTACCCTTTTTCGGGATAAATTTGCGTCAAAAGTTTTTAAAATGAATAGGCAAAATGGCGGGCCGAAGAGCACACGTCAACGGTGATAACAACCAAAAATAGTGGGATTCAGTTGTGCACAATCCACTATCATTGGGTTATTCGTAAAAATAATTTAGAAATATTATTGACAAAACATGCCCTTTCGGTCTATTATGGGCACAAGACAACACGAAAGTTCTGCGCAGAACTGTGTTCCCATGCGCAGGATGGGTATGATTCGTTGTGTTTCGATTCGGGCGCAAGCGCCCCCAAATTCAGCAAGAGGTGAAATCCATGAGAGTTCTGGCAATCGGCTGCCATCCCGATGATCTCGAGATCGCCTGCTCCGGCACGCTCCGCAAGTATGTGGAACAGGGCGCAGACGTCTATATGTGCCATGTGGCCAACGGTGATCAGGGTCACGTCATCATCGAGCCCGGCCCCCTGGGCATCATGCGCGAGAAAGAGGCGGAAAACGCCGGCAAGTTCATCGGCGCAAAGGAAGTTTTCAACATCAATGTCTCGGATATGCAGGTCAACCGTCACGACCAGGCGCAGATCGACGCCGTGGCAGACGTTGTCCGCTATACCCGTCCCGATGTTATCATTACCCACAACGATGTGGACTATATGCAGGATCACGTTGAGACCAGCCATCTGGCAACCAACGGCGCCTTCATGTCGGGTCTGCCGCACCGCTCGGTCAACTATCCGGCTTATGAAAGCATGATCCCCACCTTCTTCATGGATACGCTGGCGGGCGTGGATTTTAACCCCACCCACTATGTCGATATTACCGACCAGATCGAGATGAAGCTTAAAGCGCTTGAGATGCACGAGTCGCAGATCAAGTGGATGCTCGACCACGACGGCATCGACTTTGTGGATATGATCCGTACCTGCTCACGATATCGCGGATATCAGTGTGGTGTTGCTTACGCCGAGGGCTTCCGTCCCTATAATGTCTATCCGCGCCACAGCACCAAGCACCTGCTCCCCTAATCCGCATCTACTGACCAAAGAGCGAAAACAATCAGGAGGAATCACGAATGAGTACAAAAGCAGCAACCCTTAAAAGCAAGAAGAGCGTCGGCGCGCTGGTCAAGGACTGGATGAGCCTTGTCGGTATCGCCATTCTGATCGTCGTATTTTCCATCATCTCCTACGCCAAGTTCGGCGCACAGTACTTTTTGACCTGGAACAACTGGAAGACCATCCTGCTGCAAAGCTCGACCGTCGCCATCGTTGCACTGGGCCAGTCCATCATGCTTCTGACCGGCAACTTTGACCTGTCCCTTGGCCGTATGGTCTGTCTGACCAGCTGCGTGGGCGCCATCCTGATGAAGGATGTCGGCATGAGCACCGGCCTTGCCATCGTCATCATGTTCGCCATCGGCCTGGTTGTCGGTGCGGTCAACGGCCTGATGGTCTCCTATGTCGGCGTTCCCGCCATGGTCGCAACGCTGGGCACGCAGTACATCTGCTATGGCCTTGCAAAGCTGCTGACGCAGGCAGTGCCGATCCCCAACATGCCCGAAAGCCTGGCGTTCCTTGGCCGTGGCTACCTCTTCAACAAGACCATCCCCGTGTGCGTGATTCTGATGATCGTTGTCTATATCATTGCACAGTTCGTCACCGCCAAGACCCGTGTCGGCCGTAACCTCTACGCAGTCGGCGGCTCGCGTGAGGCTGCATTCTTCTCCGGCATCGACGTCAAGAAGTACCAGTTCGGCACGTTCCTGCTGGGCAGCGTCCTGGCCACCTTCGGCGGTCTGGTTCTGATGTCCCGACTCAACTCTGTCGCCGTCACCAACGGCCAGAACTATGAATTTGACGCCGTTATCGGCTCGATCATCGGCGGTGTTTCGCTGGCCGGCGGCAAGGGCCGCGTCATCGGCACCATGTTCGGCTGTATCTTCCTGAATACGCTGTTCAACGGCTTCTCTCAGATGGGCGTTGACCCGTTCGTGCAGGACGTCCTGAAGGGCATCGTCCTTGTGCTCGCCGTCACGCTTGACGTCGCCAGCAACAAGAAGAAGTCCTGATCGACCTGACCACACATACTACAGGAAAGGTTGGGTGAACAAATGGCTAACTACATTTTAACACTGAAAAACATCACCAAGGAGTTCCCCGGCGTCAAGGCTCTGGACGACGTTACCATTAACGTCGAGCGCGGCACCATCCACGGTCTGGTTGGTGAAAACGGCGCTGGCAAGTCCACGCTGATCAAGGTTCTGGCCGGTATCTACCAGCCGAACGCGGGCGAAATCGTCCTTGAGGGGAAGACCTGCCGCTTTGGCAGCCCCATCGAAGCGCGCCGCGCGGGTGTCAGCGTTGTCCATCAGGAGATCAAGCTGGCCGAGCCGCTGAGCGTTGCAGAGAACATGTTCCTTGGCAACATCATGATGAAAAACGGTCTGGTTGACTGGAAGGGCATGCGCAAGGCTGCGCAGGATATCGTTGATGACCTTGGCATGGACATCGACATCAACGCCCAGGTCTCCTCGCTGACCGTTGCGAAGAAGCAGATCGTTGAGATCATGCACGCCATCAACAACAACTCCAAGATCCTGGTCATGGACGAGCCGTCGGCCGTTCTGACCGACCGCGAGCTTGAGGTCATGTTCCGCATTGTCAAGCAGCTGCGCGACAAGGGCATCACCATCATCTACATCTCGCACCGTCTTGACGAAATTTTCGGCCTGTGCAACAACGTCAGCGTCCTGCGTGACAGCCGCCACATCGACACCGTGCCGGTCAGCACTGTCAACAAGCAGCAGCTGATCAACATGATGGTCGGCCGTGAAATGGGTCAGGAATATCCCAAGGAATACGCCCCCATCGGCGATACCATCCTTGAGGTCAAGCATCTCAACCGCGGCATTCTTAAGGACATCAGCTTTGATGTCAAGGCCGGTGAGGTCTTCGGCATCTCCGGTCTGGTCGGCGCAGGCCGTACCGAGCTGGCACGCGCCATCCTCGGCATCGACAAGCCCGAATCCGGCGAGGTCTTCGTCCGCGGCAAGAAGGTTCGCTATCATACCTTTGCCGACGCCATCCGCGACGGTCTGGGTCTGATCCCCGAGGACCGCAAGCTGCAGGGTCTGGTTCAGATCATGTCCGTCAAGCGCAACACCACGCTGGTCAATCTCAAGCGTGTCATCCGCGGCGGCATTATCCGTGAGCGTCTGGAGCAGTCGCTCAGTGAGGAATACGCCGAAAAGCTGCACGTGGTCACGCCCAGCATGGAGACCGAGGTTCAGTACCTCTCCGGCGGCAACCAGCAGAAGGTCGTTATCGCAAAATGGCTGTTCCAGAACTCTGAGATCCTGTTCCTGGACGAGCCGACGCGCGGCATCGACGTCGGCGCGAAGGCGGAAATCTACCGCCTGATCAACCAGATGGTCAAGGAAGGCAAGACCATCATCATGATCTCGTCCGAAATGCCCGAGCTGCTTGGCATGTGCGACCGCATCATGGTCATGCACGAGGGTCACAAGATGGGCGAGCTGTCGGCAGAAGAGGCAACGCAGGAAAAGATCATGGCGCTCTGCGTATAATCTGCCAAAGAGAACCCATCCGCATGCAGCGCACCGCGCTGCGGGGCAAACGCCCAACAGTCCGCATACGCGGGCTGAGACAACGGTCTAATCAGGCATAGCCTGTTAGATAAAATTTAAGGAGGAATACAAAAATGAAGAAATTGATCGCAATGCTTCTTGCTCTGGTCATGGTTCTGGGCCTTGTTGCCTGTGCTGCCAAGACGGAGACCCCGGCTGCCGAGACTCCGGCTGCCGAAACCCCCGCTGTAGAGACTCCCGCTGAAGAAGAACCCGCCGAAGAAGAACCCACTGAGGTTGTCGAAGGCGCGGTAAAGACCGACGAAATCGCCACCGAAGGCAAGGCTGCTGAGCTTGGCATTCCCGCCGCTGTTGTCCTGCAGGACACCACCGTGCTGGAAGGCAAGAAGATCGGCTGCTCCATCTGCTACAAGGGCGACGAATGGTGCGCAGCTCTGGCTCAGGCTCTGGAAGCCATCGGCGCATACTATGGCGCTGACATCGTCTGCGAAGACGGCGACCTGAACGACGAGACCCAGACCAAGCAGATCGAGAACATGATCTCCAACAACTGCGACATCATCATGATCGACCCCATCACCCCCGACGGCTCCGCTGTTGCGCTGAACGCAGCTGTTGACGCTGGTATCCCCATCGTCATCTATGACGGCTACTGGACCGAAGGCCCCGAAAAGGCTGTCACCACCGTCACTTGGGACCAGAAGGCTACCGGCACCATCACCGGCGAGTACTTCATCAACTACCTGAAGGAACAGGGCCAGACCAGCGTCCGCATCGTTGAGCTGACCAACGCTGTCTCCACCCACTGCCAGGAGCGTTTCGTTGGCCTGCACGAGGTCTTCGAGGCTGCCGAGGCTGAAGGCATCACCATCGAGATCCTGAACAAGTATGACTCCCAGGGCAACCGCGAGACTGCTTACAACGCAATCGCTGCTGTCGTCGAGCCGTACGACTACATCATCTCCGACGTTGACAACGGCGCTATGGGTGCTGTCTCTGCACTGCAGGCCGCTGGCAACACCGACGTCAAGGTCTTCTCCATGGGCGCTTACGGTGCAGAGCCGTTCGGCAAGCTGCATGACGGCGACCCCAACTATCAGGCTTGCCTGAACGTTGACGCATGGGTTCTGGCTCAGTTCATCTACGAAGGCGCTATCGGCTACTTCGAGGGCAAGGAAGTTCCCACCCAGACCAACATCGACCTGTTCATGGTTGACAGCAGCAACGTCGAGAACTTCTGGAGCTTCAACTGATCCAAAAGTCTGATCTGATCGGCTGAACGCTGCGGCAAGTCCGCGGCATGAAAACAGGGGGCTTTATGCCCCCTGTTCCAGCAAATCCCCATTTTT
>CAZPYW010000011.1:5176-17875 GCA_964590095.1 uncultured Oscillospiraceae bacterium
ACAATCTCACAATCTCAATCAAACAGTTACACCTGCCGTGCAGCAGCGGCAGCTGACGCAGCGCGTCAAAATTGATTTTAAAATTCACACGATAGATTATTAATATTGGAAAATGACCGCTTATGCGGTATGATATGCGTGCTTTACGCGACCTTGTGCGGCACGCACGGATAAAGGAGAACACTACTATGAAAAAACTTCGCTGGGGCGTTATTGGTGCCGGCGGCATCGCAGACCGCAGAACCATTCCGGGCATGATGCTGGCAGAAAACGCTGAGCTTATCGCCGTGATGGAGATCAACATGGAGCTGGCCGAAAAGTGCCGCGCCAAATGGGGCTGCAAGCGCGCCTATGACAATGAGGCTGCGCTTCTGGCCGACCCCGAGATCGATGCTGTTTATATCGCATCCCCCGTTGTGCTGCACGCCAAGCAGGCTATGATGGCCGCTGACGCCGGCAAGCACATCCTGATCGAAAAGCCGCTGGCCATGACCTCAGATGAGGGTCAGAAGGTCGTCGAATACTGCAAGAGCAAGGGCGTGAAGATCGCCGCCGGTCTGATGATGCGCTTCGGTGCCTACGTCATGGCCATGAAGAAGGCCATCGCTGATGGCAAGATCGGCCGTCCGGTCAGCGGTTTCTCGCAGTTTACCTGCTGGTATCCCGACATGCCGGGCAACTGGCGTCAGAGCAAGAAAAACGGCGGCGGCGGCGCCATGATGGACATGGGCGTCCACTGCATCGACCTGATGCAGTATGTCACCGGCTCGCGCGTCAAGCAGGTCGCGGCCTTCCACGACACGCTGACGTTCCACTATGAGGTCGAGGACTCCTCCACGGTTCTCATGCGGCTGGAAAACGGCTGTGAGTGCGTTGTGCAGTCCAACTTCAACATCCCCGATGAGGCTGCCAAGTGGCGTCTTGAGTTCTTCGGCGATCAGGGCAGACTGGCCGGCGAAAACATCATTGGCCAGATTGACGGCGGCACGCTGGACGCGCTGTTCTGCGGCGAGGTCGGCGGCTATGATGCACAGCAGGACACCAAGGACGTCAAGGGCGAGCAGCTCGACGTGGAATTTGGCAACATGTACACGCGTGAGATCGAGTCCTTCGGCAATTCCATCCTGAACGATCTGCCGCTGGAAGTCCCCGCTGAGGACGCAGTTCAGGTGCAGCGCGTGATGGAGGCTGCATACCGTTCGAACGATGAGGCGTGCGTCGTCACGCTGTAACCATACTGGATTTGAGGTATCTACATGAACAAACCACTTGACTATGCGGTCGGCTTGTTCAACTGCTGCCGCGATCCCTAAAGCTCCCAGTTTGTCCGTTATCAACCGAACAACTGAAAGGAGTTATAAAAATGGAGAAAAAAGCATCGGATTTCCGGTATAATACCGGCGAGACCAAAGTTCCCTGGGCTGCCGTTGGCGAGGATTATAACGCACAGGACCTGATGACCATCATCCAGTTCATGATGAAGGGCAAGGGCGAGGCATATGAGGCGGCGCTGAAAGCTGTTGAGAAGGATATCTACGCGCTGGATCAGGTGTCCAATCCGCCTGCCAAGCTGTCGCTGGACGTTGAGGTCGGCAAGGCTGAAAACATGTGCGACGCGTATCTGAACACCACCGGCTCGACATTCCTGACCAACTGCACGGCCGGCTTCGAGATCGCCTGCAAGTACGCGGGACTCAAGGCCGGTGATGAGGTCATCGTTCCTGCCATCACCTTTGCCGCGACCATGGCGTATCCGCTTTCCATCGGCTGCAAGCTCGTCTTTGCGGACGTTGACCCGCTGACGCTGAACATGGATCCGAAGGACGTTGCAAAGAAGATCACCGACAAGACCAGAATGATCATCCCCGTTCACATCGGCGGCTATCCGGTCGATATGGACCCGATCATGGAGCTGGCCAAGGCACACGACATCGTCGTGCTTGAGGATGCTGCGCACGCCTTCGGCGGCGAGTATAAGCATCGCAAGCTTGGCACCATCGGTGATTTCGGCTCGTTCTCGTTCCACGAGGTCAAGAACATCACCTCCTTTGGTGAGGGCGGTATTCTCTGCTCCAATGTGACCGAGTTCCTGCCCGAGATGCGCCGCGCGCGCTTCCTTGGCACAGATTTCTCCAAAAAGATTCCCAACTGGCTGTACGACGTGACTGCCATTCGCGGCAAGAACGGCCATCCGTTCGTCGCGACCAACTTCTCCACCACCGAGATTCAGGGTCTTGGCCTTCAGCTTCAGGTCGAGCGTATCGAAAAGATCATTGAGCTTCGCCGTCAGGCAAGCGCCTATCTGACCGAGCGCCTGTCCGGCTGTGATGCCCTGATTCCGCAGGATCTTGGAAACGACGACATCCGTCCTACCTTCCACCTGTACCAGCTTCAGATCGTCCCCGAAAAGGCGGGCGGCGACGTGCAGCTGTTCAAGAAGAAGATGGACGAAAAGGGTGTCACGCAGATCCCCCACTTCGGGCCGCTTTACAAGTTTGACATCCTGCGTGAGTACGGCTACAACGAGGCCGAGATCGCAGCAAGCTGCCCCGTCTGTGAGGAGGTCTTCAACCACCGCTTCACGCACTTCCCCATTTATGGCCTGAGCAAAGAGCAGCTGGACTACATGGCTGACTCGATTCTGGCCGCTGTGGACGAGATGCAGCGCGGCGTGTAATCAATCCGTGTAAATCAAATCAACATAACCAAAGAAAACAATAAGCGAGGTTTATTATCATGAGCGAGAAAAAAGAAATTGTTATGAATGGCGCTGGCGTTGCTGAGCTGGGCTTCCCCGGCTGGCCGCAGTTTGACCCCAAGAGCAAGGCTGAAATCGCCGAGGCTCTGGACACCGGTGCTGTCTGCTACTGGACCGGTCACAAGGGCATGGAGTTTGAAGACAAGTTTGCGGAATGGTGCGGCGCCAAGATGGCAATTTCCTGCACCAACGGCACCGCTGCGCTGCACATCGGCATCGCAACGCTGGGCATCGGCCCTGGCGACGAGGTGATCGTTCCGTCGTATTCGTTCATCGCCTCTTCGTTCGCAGTCGTGCAGGCGGGCGCAGTGCCCATCTTCTGCGACGTGGATGAGACCCACACCATCGACCCCGATGACATCGAGGCCAAGATCACCGAGCGCACCAAGGGCATCGTTGTCGTCCATCTGTACGGCGTCGTCTGCGACATGGGCCGCATCATGGAGATCGCAAGAAAGCACAACCTGTACGTCATCGAAGACTGCGCACAGGCGATTGGCGCAAAGTACAACGGCAAGCACGTCGGCACCATCGGTGATGTTGGCTGCTTCTCGTTCGCACAGTCCAAGCACTTCACCACCGGCGGTGAGGGCGGCATGGTCGTCACCAACGACGAAGACCGCGGCTGGGAAGCCCGTTCCTTCCGTGACCATGGCTACGACGTCAAGGCGCGTCTGAACATGCTGGCTCTGGAAGAAAAGCTGCCCTACATCCACAACCGTGTTGGCTTCAACTTCCGTATGACCGAGATGCAGTCCATCGTTGGCATCAACGAGCTGGCTCGTCTGGAAACCTGGAACCTGCCGCGCCGCTATGAGTACGCAAAGATGTACCGCGAAGCGCTGGGCAAGCTCGAGGCTGTACAGAAGCTGCCGTACGACACCGAAGAGCGTCAGTGCTCCTACTGGTGGTTCCCGATCATCCTCGATCTGGACAAGCTGGACATCGAAGCACCCGCATTCCTCAAGGAACTGGCCGGCATGGGCATCCCCTGCTACGGCATCCAGTGGCCGGAAGCTTACGAGGAGAAGGCATATAAGGAACTCGGCGGCTTTGGCGCGCACAAGTTCCCGTTCTGCTCCAAGGAGTACACCCGTGAGGGTCTGACCTACGAAGGCGTTGTCTGCCCCGTTGCCAAGTCCCTGCGTGCCCGTACCATCAACCTCTTCCTGCATCCGACGTGGGAGAAGGAGCACATTCAGCGCGTGATCGACGCGTTCACCACCGTCCACAACGCACACCTGAAGAAGTAATTGCATTTGCCGAACCGGCAAACGCACGAAAACGATTTTGTCCGGCGACTTGTCGCCGGACAAAACTCTATGCCGGCAGAAACTGCCGTGAGGAAAGGAGAACACCATGTCGGATTTCAAGGCCGGATTTGCGCGCGTTGATGTGACGCCGCCGCTTGGCATTGCCATCTCCGGTTATTTTATGGATCGCTTTGCAACCGGCGTTCTCGATGAGCTGACCGCCTCGACACTGGCTGTGGAGTGCGGCGGCGAGCACGCCATTTTGATCGCGCTGGACAACCTGATGATCGACCAGGACACCATGGACGCCTACCGTGAGCAGATCGCCGCCCGCGCGGGCGTGTCGCCCGAGGCTGTGTTTATCGCCTGCTCGCATACGCATACCGGCCCGCTGGTCGGCCGCAGTGAGCTGGATGAAAACAGCTATGGCGAAAAGCCATACGGCGACTATCTTGGCCGGAAAATGGCCGATTGCGCCTGCCTTGCCATGCAGGATCTGCGTCCGGCAAAGCTGGGCTACGCCGTGGGACAGGCGCCGAATATCGCCTTTGTCCGCCGCTTCCGGATGAAGGACGGCAAGATCCGCACAAACCCGGGCGTCGATCATCCCGATATTCTTGCCCCGATCGGGGACGTGGATGAGCGTGTCAACGTGCTGCGTCTGGTGCGCGAGGGCGCGCCGGAGATCATCGTTGCAAACTTTGGCGTCCACCCCGATACCATCGGCGGCGACGAGATCTCGGCCGATTACCCGCACTTTGTCCGCACGACCACCGAGGCCGCGCTGGAAAATGTGCGCTGCATGTTCCTCAACGGCGCAGAGGGCGATGTGAACCACATCAACGTCCATCCGCGCGGCGGCGACGGCAACGGCATGCACAAGTGCTTTGACGATGTTGACCGCGGCTATGCGCACGCGCGCCACATGGGCATGGTCATCGCCGGTGCGATTTTACAGGTCTATGAAAAGGCTGCATTCTGTGAGGTCGACTGCGTCCGCGCCGTTCAGCGCGTGATTCAGGCACCGTCCAATATGCCCACAGCCGAGGAGGCTGCGCGCGCCGAGCAGATTGTCGCCCTGCATAACGCGGGACGTGACGATGAGCTGCCCTTTGCAGGCATGGAGCTGACCACGGCGGTTGCCGAGGCGCTGCGTATGAAGCGGCTGAAGGACGGCCCCGCGACATTTGGTCTGCGGCTCTCTGCCATCCGCATCGGGCCTGTTGCGCTGCTGGGCATCCCGGGTGAGCCGTTTACCGGCATTGGCCGCGGGCTGAAGGACGGCTCGCCGTTTGCGCTGACGCTTCCGTGCAGTCTGACCAACGGCGCCGAGGGCTATTACCCCATGCGCGAGGCGTATGACGAGGGCGGCTATGAGGCCAGAAGCTCGATCTTCCGCGCGGGCATTGCCGAGCTGCTGATCGACGAGGGCGTCGAGCTGCTCAAGGCACTTTAAGAAAACGGAAAAACCGCACGCGCAGCCGCGCGTGCGGTTTTTCTGCGCCCCTGCGCAAAGTTTTCACTGCACCTGAACGGAGAGGGGATTGCATTTTCACACGAATGGGTCTAAAATGAAGGAAAATACAGAAAAAGGGGCGAACGGTATGATTTTTGATACGCTGATCTGTGGCGGCCGTGTGATCGACGGCCTTGGCACTGCGCCGCAGGAGGCAGACCTTGGTATTCTGGATGGGAAAATTGCCGCCATTGGCAATCTGTGCGGCGCGCAGGCGCGGCAGCGCATCGACGCAGCCGGACGGTATGTCACGCCCGGCTTCTGGGACATCCATCGGCATGCCGACGCGGCGGCCTTCCGCGCGGGCTTTGGCCGGCTTGAGCTGGCACAGGGTCTGACCAGTATCATAAACGGCAACTGTGGACTTTCAGTCGCGCCCGCGCCGGCCGCGCGGCAGGATGAGATTTTCAGCTATCTGGCGCCTGTGTTGGGGAGCGTAGAGGCCTCCACTGACGCCAAGAGCATGGCAGATTATCTTGCCTCGCTTGCGCGCACGCCGCTGCGGCTGAATGCCGGTATGCTGGTCGGCAGCGGCACCGTTCGCGCGGCAGTGGCAGGGTGCGGCACCGAGCAGCTTACACCGGAGCAGGTGCAGCAGATTCATCGTCTGCTGGAACAGTCCCTTGCCGAGGGCGCGCTGGGCGTTTCGCTGGGACTTGGCTATGCGCCCGAGTGCTTTTACACGCCGCAGGAGCTGGTGCAGGCGCTTGCGCCGCTGCGCGACAGCGGCAAGGTCATCACCGTACACATGCGGCAGGAGGGCGCAGGTGTTGCACAGGCGCTGGAGGAGATGCTCGCCCTGGCGCGGGAACTTCGCACGCCCGTTCACATCAGCCATCTCAAGGCGATTGGCCGCCAGAGCTGGCGGCACGCCGTGCCGCAGATGCTTCGGATGATGCAGCAGGCGCGTGAGGAGGGGCTTGACGTCAGCTGCGACCTCTATCCGTATGAGGCCGGCTCGACACAGCTGATCCACGTCCTGCCGCCCGAGAGCCAGCGCGGTGGTCTGGAAACGCTCAGCCGCAAGCTGCGTGAGCCGGCGTTCCGCGCCGCGCTGCGTGAGCGGATGGAAAACGGCACGGATTTTGAAAACATTGTCCAGCTGGTGGGCTGGGAAAACGTCTGCGTCACAACGCTTGCCAGCGGGCAGCATCCGGAGTACATCGGGAAAAACATCGCGGAGCTTGCAGAACAGGCGCATATGGACGCGTATGACTTTGCCTTTGATCTTCTGGCTGAGGAACACTGTATGGTTGCCATGATCGATTTTATCGCGCATGAGGACGACATCTGCGATATTCTGCGCGACAGCCACAGCTGCGTGATCTCCGACAGCACCTATCCCTCCGGCGGGCGGCTGCATCCGCGCGTGTATGGGACATATGCGCGGCTGCTTGAGCGCTTTGTGCGCGAGAAGCAGGTGCTGACACTGCCGCAGGCGGTGCAGAAGATCACCTCCCGTCCCGCCGACCTCTTTGGCTTTACGCAAAAGGGACGGCTGGCGGTCGGCTGCGATGCGGACATCAACATCTTTGACCTTGCGAATATCCACGAGACAGCCAGCTATCTCGACCCCGAGCAGCTGGCGCAGGGGATGGACTACGTGCTGGTAAACGGCGTGCCCGCCATTGCAGACGGCAAGTTTACGGACGCGTTTGGCGGCAGCGTGCTGCGGCGCTGAGCACGCGAAGGCATCCTCTGCTTGCAGCACGAAGCAGACATGCAAAACGCACGGCTTACAGCAATCTGTAAGCCGTGCGTTAAATTTATACCTTGTTTTTCAGCTTTTCCAGCACGTTCTGGAACCAGTCCGGCAGCGGACACGACACCGTGACCGGCTGACCGGTGCGCGGGTGGACAAACGTCAGCTCGCGCGCGTGAAGACACTGGGAATCCAGCCCCAGCTCGGGCTTTTTATGGCCATAGACCGTGTCGCCCAGAATCGGATGGCTGCGCCAGGACAGATGCACGCGGATTTGATGCGTCCGCCCCGTTTCCAGCCGACAGCGCAGATGCGTATAGCCGGAATAGCGCGCGATGACCTCCCAATGCGTCACGGCCTCGCGGCCGCCGACTTTCGTCACGCACATTTTCTTGCGGTCGGCGGGGCTGCGGCCAATAGGCGCGTCGATGGTGCCGCTGTCTTCGCGGAGGTTGCCGCAGACGATACACTCATACGTGCGCGCCAGCGTGTGATCCTTCAGCTGCGCAGAAAGCGCCTGATGCGCAAAATCGTTTTTCGCCACGATCAGAAGACCGGACGTGTCCTTGTCGATGCGGTGGACGATGCCCGGGCGCAGCTCACCGCCGATGCCCGAAAGCGAGCCTGCGCAGTGATGCAGCAGCGCATTGACCAGCGTGCCGTCCCAGTGTCCGGCGGCCGGATGGACGACCAGCCCCTTGGGCTTATTGATGACGATCACGTCGTCGTCCTCATACACAACGTCCAGCGGGATGTCCTCGGGCTGCGCCGTGGCGGGCTTCACCTCGGGGAGCGTCAGCTCCAGCGTGTCGCCCGCGCTGACGCGTGCGCTTTTTTCTGCCACCTGGCCGTTCAGCAGAACAGCGCCCTGTGACAAAAGGCGCTGCGCGGCGCTGCGCGAAAGCGACGGCACCAGCTGCGCCAGTGCGGCGTCAATCCGTGCGCCGGATTCCTCAACTGTCAGCTTCATCGCCTGTGTCGTCCTTCTTTGCGGGCTTGTCTGCCAGGAATTCCTTGTCCCAGATCAGGATATAGATCACCAGCAGCACGGCGGGGATGGTGATGAACAGGTCTGCGACGTTAAATGTGGAGAACCAAGGAATGCAGATCATGTCCACAACCAGACCGGTTGCGATACGGTCGATCAGATTGCCGATGGCGCCGCCGGTGATCGCGGCGATCAGCCAAAGCTCAACCGGCTTGCGGATGTGCTTTTTTGCAACGGCCCATACGATCAGCACCAGATATACAATCGCCACCACCACGAACAGCCACCGCTGTCCGCGCAGAAGCGAAAGCGCCATGCCGTCATTTGTAATGTAGTGCAGCTGAAGCCAGCCCGGGATGAGCACGATGGTCTTACCCGTCAGATGTGCCGCCGCCAGCGCCTTGGTCAGCTGGTCAACGGCGGCAACGGCCGCCGCGAAAAGTGTCAGAAGAAAATACTGCAAGGATGCTCCCTCCTAATACCAAACGAATCACTGTATCCTGTATCATATCATACCCGCCGGACAGAGTCAAAGAAAACCTCGTATTCACGCGCCATGCGCGCAGGATTTGCAAAAACGGCGCAAAAAAGCAGACCAAACGGTCTGCTTTTTTGAAATTACAGATGGGAAAACATGCGCTGGCCGCGCAGGGCGCGGATATAGCTCGGGTCTGTGCCGCAGCAGCCGCCCAGAAGCGTTGCGCCCGCGTCAGAAAGCCGCGCCATGTGTCCGGCAAAGGCCGCCGCGTCCATCGGGTAAACTGCCGTGCCGTCGGAAAGAATCTGGGGAAGTCCAGCGTTCGGCTTGGCCGCGATGGGAAGGCTGCACGCGCGGTGCAGCGCCGCGATCAGACTTTCCAGCTGATCGGGGCCGGAGGCACAGTTGACGCCGACGGCGTCTGCGCCCAGCGCCTCAAGCAGGGGCGCGGCCTCAATGGCACTGCCGTCAAAATAGCATTTTCCGTCGGCCTGTGCCGAGATCGTGCAGAGGATGGGAAGCTGACAGACGCTCCGCACCGCCTCAACGGCGGCCATGCACTCACTCACGCCCATCATCGTCTCAATCACGATCAGATCGGCGCCGCCGCTGCAAAGCGCCTGCGCCTGTTCGCGGTAGATCGAAAGCAGCGCGGCATAGCTGTACGCGCCGTCCTCCTCAACCGGATGGCCAAGCGTGGTCATGTCACCCGCGACAAGCGCGCGCGAGCCGGCGGCCTCGCGCGCCAGCGCGATGAGCGCGTGGTTCATCTCCTCCAGCCGGTCTTCCAGATTAAAGTGCCGCAGCGCAGCGCGGTTTGCACCAAAGGTGGGCGCGTAGATGATCTGGCTTCCGGCCGCGACATAATCGCGCAGAAGGGATATGACGACGTCCTTGTTTTCCAGCGCCCAGCCCTCTGCGCACACGCCGCGCGGCATACCGGCCAGCATCAGATTGCTCCCCATTGCGCCGTCCAGCAGCACGGGCCTGCGGCAAAGGCACGCGAATTCTTCTCTTGTCATAGGCGCGCTCACTCGATGTCCCGCGTGATCTCACCAACCGGCTCATCCAGCCGCTCGGGATGCGCAAGGAGCTTTTTCATGTACTTCAGGACTGTTGCAAAATAGAAGCCGTCGCAGATACGCTCATCCGTGTTGACGGTGTAGTCTACGTATTTGCGCTGGACAACATTGCCCTCGCTGTCCAGCTCGTTGCGGCGGTATTTGCAGCCGAACGCGACAAAAACAGGGAGGTTGCCGAAGTCATACAGGTGATGCACGATGGGCGGGATGCCCAGCGAGCCCATGGAGGTGAAGAAGACCGAGCCGTGGAACGGGCTGACCTCAAGCAGGAATTTGGGCAGGAGGCCAAAATAGTCCATGGTCTTGAGCAGCCAGATGGCAAACTTGAAGAACAAGCCGGGGATGAGCGAGAGCGCCTTTGCCGTCTTGTCAAAATCGCTGGCATCGCCTGCGCCCTTGATGCGCTCGACCTGTTCGTTAAATTTGCGGTAGATATCCTCGACGGTGTCGGACGGGGACAGGTGCAGCTTCATGGCGCTTTCACCCGCGTCGGTGGCCATCTCCTCCTTGACCATCATGCAGAACTGGATGTCCTCGTCGCGCGAGAAGACCTGCTGACCGGAGAGGAAGCGGTTGACCGCCGGATACTTGGCCACGCAGCGGACATAGGCCGCCAGGAAAACATGCGTGATGCCGAAGCTTTTGAGTCCCTGCCGCCGCTTTTCGCGGATATAGCGCTCCATTGCCGTGATCTCAACCGTGTCGCGGACAAAATTGGACGCGGGCACGCGGCTGGGCATGACATAGTTGCCGACGATCTGGACGGGGTTGATCGTGCGCAGCTTGCGTCCGTCCGAGCGGTCGCCCCAGGTGGGGTGATAACGGTTGTCCAGATGGATTTTCATAGCGCAGGTGGTAAACAGCGCACCCAGCAGCATCAGAATATCGGCCAGATTTTCATACAGCACGCCAAGCTTTTCCGGCTCAAGCGCCGCGCGGCACTCATACAGCAGGACGCCCAGCGCGGCCAGATGTAAAAACGGCAGGAAGATCGCGTGCGACTTGCCGGAGACGATCACGGCATAGACCGCCGCAAAGGCAAAGTACGCAATCCAGCACAGCAGGACATAGCGCAGCCACATCTGGCTCATGCTGACGCGCACACCGAAATAAAACGCGCACATAAATACGGGCACAGCGGTGCGGTAGAGCCGCTCTTTTCCGCTGAGCAGAATGATCAGTGCATAGCTGAGGGATGCCACTGCCGGTAATACGATAAGAAGCCACACCGTCTTTGCATCTGCGCCTTTCCCGCAGAAATATGCGATGCGGACGATCACCGAGCACACCAGAGCCAGCGCCGAGAGCCAGACCAGAACGTTTTTCCGGCTGACATAATAGGCGATTCTCTTTTTCATGCCGTTATGATATCATGGATTTTTCCATCTGCAAAGTTTTTTCGTCAAAATTCCGCTGCTTTGCGCAAAAAAAGCGCGCCATGCGCTTGCTTGACAGCGCCTGTGGCGTGTGGTACTGTTTAAATGGGTATTTCTGCGGTGCAGCCTCATCTGCATACTGCCGCCTTGCCCGATTATAATATTACGTTTCGGAGTAGAATCATGCTGAAGAAAAAATGGAAGTCGCTGCGGCCTGATATTGCGCTGGTCTGGCGGCTGAGTCTGCCCGCCATCCTGACACAGATCACAACGATTGTGATGCAGTATATTGACTCGGCCATGGTCGGCGCGCTGGGGGCAAACGCCTCGGCCTCGATCGGACTGGTTTCCAGCAGCACGTGGCTGTTTTCCGGCGTGACCTACGCCGTATCGGCCGGTTTTTCCGTGCAGGTGGCGCACCACATCGGTGCGGGGCAGGATGAACAGGCGCGTCGCGTTGTGCGCCACGGACTGGCCAGCGCGCTTTGCATCGCGGCGCTGCTCTGTCTGCTTGGCGTACTGGTCAGCCCTGTGCTGCCCGTGTGGCTGGGCGGCGAGGCAGCCATCTGCGCGGATGCGTCGCATTATTTCCTGGTCTTTGCGCTGATGCTGCCATTTTCCCAGATAAATTCGATGAATGCGTCGTTTTTACAGTGCTGCGGCGATATGCTCACGCCCAGCATTCTGAATGCCGCCATGTGCGTGCTGGACGTGGTGTTCAACGCCATTTTCATCCCGCGTTACGGCGTCCTTGGCGCCAGCATTGGCACGACGCTGGCCTGCGCGGTGGTGAGCATAATCATGCTGCTGCGCTGCTGCGTACACAATGAACGGCTGCGTCTGCGCAGGAGCGACACACGCGGCCTTGACGGTGCGATTTTAAAGAAAGCGCTGCGCCTTGGGCTGCCGGTTGCCGTGCAGGAGATCGCCATGAGCGGGGCGCAGGTGGTATCCACCACGATCATCGCGCCGCTTGGCGCGGTTGCCATTGCGGCAAACTCGTTTGCCGTGACGGCCGAGAGCCTGTGCTATATGCCGGGCTATGGCGTCGGCTCTGCCGCGGCAACGCTGGTCGGCAGGAGCGTGGGAGCGGGCGAGGCAAAGCAGGCGCGCCGATACGGCGTGATCTGCACGGCGCTTGGCGCAGGGCTGATGGCCTGCACGGGACTGCTGATGATGATCTTCTGCCCGTTTGTCTTCCGGCTGCTGACGCCGGTCGAGGAGGTTCGCGTGCTGGCGGCACAGGTGCTGCGCATCGGGCTGCTGGCCGAGCCGCTGTTCGGCGCGTCCATCGCCGCAGCAGGTGTGCTGCGCGGTGCGGGCGACACGCTGGTGCCCAGTCTGATGAACCTGGGCAGCATCTGGCTTGTGCGGATCGGACTGGCGCTGCTGCTGGTGGGGCCGCTTGGCCTGCACGGTATGTGGATCGCCATGGCCAGCGAGCTGTGTGTGCGCGGCCTTTTGATGATCTGCCGCCAGAAAACAAGCCGCCATTTTTCACAGTTTGTCAAAAATCAGCCGCCCGCGGATTGAGGAGTGAACGCGG
>CAZPYW010000012.1:0-17167 GCA_964590095.1 uncultured Oscillospiraceae bacterium
TCAGCATCGTCGATCAGATCATGATCGGCCAGCTTGGCAGCGTCAGCATCGCCGGTGTCGGCCTTGCAGGCAAGTTTTCATCCATTTTCTCGGTCGTCGTCTCTGCCGTCGGCGCAGTTGCGGGCATTATGCTTTCCCAGTATCTTGGCCAGCAGAATCACGCGGAGGTACGCCGGAGCTTTTTCTGCAATCTGACGCTCGCGGCTGTGATCGGCAGCCTTTTCACGGCGCTTTGTATCCTTTTTCCGCTCCCGCTCATGGGGCTGTACACAAATGACCCCGCCACACAGGCCGCAGGTGCAGCCTATCTGCGTATCATCGCACTGACCTTTCTGCCCATGGCGGGCGCGACGCTCCTTTCCACGCTTCTGCGCTGTGTCGACCAGCCGCGTCTGCCGCTCTATGCCAGCATCGTTTCCGCGCTGCTGAATACAGGGCTGAACTACATTCTGATCTTTGGCAAATGCGGCTTTGCGCCCATGGGCGCCGAGGGCGCAGCCATTGCAACAGTCCTCTCACAGCTTGCAAACCTCCTGCTCATGCTCTTCCTGCTCCTGCATCATCGCGCGGCGCGCAGCGCGCTTGCGCGAACACGCGGCACGCGCGCCGGCCGCTTTGACTGGCAGCAGTATCTGGCCATGCTGCTCCCCGTTCTGGTGTGTGAGGCACTGTGGAGCGTCGGAGAAAATGTCTACGCCGCGATCTATGGCCACATGAGCACCGAGGCAAGCGCCGCCATGACGCTGACCAATCCTGTGCAGGGGCTGGTGATCGGCGCGCTCTGCGGGCTATCACAGGCTGCGGGCGTGATCGTCGGCAAGCGCCTTGGCACGCGCGCATTTGACGAGGCGTATGCGGCGGGCAGGCGTCTGCTGCTTTATGGCGTGTGCGGCTCACTGGTGCTGTCGCTGCTTGTCATCACGCTCAGTCCGCTTTATGTCCGCATCTACCATGTGGACGACACGGTACGCCTGCTGACGCGCCAGCTTCTGCTGGCCTATGCCGCCATTGCGCCGTTCAAGGTGCTGAACATGATTCTGGGCGGCGGCATTCTCCGCAGCGGCGGACGCACAACATACGTCATGTGCATTGATCTCACCGGCACGTGGGTCTTTGGCGTCCCGCTTGGGCTGCTCAGTGCATTTGTGCTGCACCTGTCGCTTCCCTGGGTCTATTTCATGCTTTCGCTGGAGGAGTGCATACGGTTTTGCATCTCGCTTGTCGTTTTTCGCCGGAAGGCATGGATGCACACGCTGGATGCATCCCGATAAACGCAAACGCGGCAGCAGGCATTTGCCTGCTGCCGCAATTTTGCTGTATTGCAGTATTACACGTCCAGATAGCCCTGTAAAACCTTCAGCGTATTCCACACGCCGTCGATATGGCTGCGCTCATAGCCGTGGCTGGCGTAGACGCCTGCGCCGATCAGACCGTGCCGCAGATCTGCGCCGCCGCGCAGCGTGGCCTCGACATCCGAGCCGTAGTGCGGATAGACATCCACCGCATAGTCGGCCTGTGTCCGTTTTGCCGCGTCGATCAGCTTTCCCACAACCGCATAGCTGTACGGCCCGCCGGAATCCTTGGCGCAGATCGACACCTGCCGCTCGGTGCAGCGAAGGCCGTCACCCACGCAGCCCATGTCCACGCTGATGGACTCGGTCACGCCGTCCGGAACCGAGCCGCTGCCGCCGTGTCCGACCTCTTCATAGACCGTAACGTGGACATACGTCCGGCGCGCGGGCGTTTTCTGTTCGTCACGCAGGTATTTTGCAAAGCCAAGCAGAATGCCGACCGAAAGCTTGTCATCCAGAAAACGGCTTTTGATATAGCCGGAGGCCGTAATTCGCGTGCGCGGCTCAAAGCAGACAATGTCGCCCACCTCGATGCCAAGCTTTCTCGTGTCCTCGGCCGTGTGCACATCCTCATCCAGCACGACCTCGGTCGTGTCAAAGCTGCGCTTTGTCTCGCCGTAGTCGCCGTTGACATGGATGGAGGCGTTGCACAGCTGAAGTGTTCCCTCAATCACGGCACCCGTGCGCGTATAGACGCGGACATTCTCTGTCTCGCCGTTTTCCGCGCGCATTCCGCCAAGCGACGTCAGCCGCAGGCGGCCATTTCCCTTGATCTCGGCCACCATCGCGCCCAGCGTATCGGTATGCGCCTGCAGCAGCAGCGCATCAGATGCGTCTGCACCGCCAAGATCGATCAGGACGCCGCCCTTGGTGGTCAGCCGCGCCGGATAGCCCAGCGCAGAAAACGCGTCCAGCACCCAACTCGCAGCCTCAGCCGTGAAGCCCGTGGGGCTGTCAATGGCCAGCAGCGCCGCCGCCTGCTCGGCAGCATACTGCGCGTAGCTTCGTTCCATAGCTTCGTTCCTTTCGCTTATTCCACGCCTGCCAGCTCGCACGTCACGTCAAGCAGCAGATTTGCGCCGTTCTCAATGTCAGCCTCACGCGTCAGCTCCTCGGGGTTGTGGCTGATGCCGTTTACACTGGGAACAAAGATCATCGCCGTCGGGCAGATGCGCGCCAGCATCTGTGCGTCCTGACCTGCGCCCGAGGTCATGCGGCGGCAGCTGAGTCCGCGCTGTGCGGCGTATTTTTCGATCATGCGCACGATGCCCTCGTCAAATTTGACCGGCTCAAAGCGGCTCATCCGCTCAATATGTGTGGTGACATGGTCGGTCTCTTCCAGCTTTTTCAGGAAGTCCAGCAGCGCCGCCTCCTGTCCGCGCAGAACCGTTTCATCGGGGTCGCGGATGTCCATGGTGAACACCGCACGCGAGGGGATCACGTTCGTTGCGTTCGGCGTAAAGGCGATGCAGCCCGTTGTCGCGACCGTGCGGCAGTTTTCCGTGCAGCAGCGCTCGCGCATGTACGCAATGGTCTTGGCCGCTGCCACGCCGGCATCACGGCGATAGGAAATGGGCGTCGTGCCCGCGTGGTTCTGTGCGCCGTCAATGGTGATGCGGTTCCACGAAATGCCCTGCAAATCCTCAACCGCACCGATCTGCACGCCCTCAGCGTCCAGAATCGGCCCCTGCTCAACGTGCAGCTCAACAAAGGCGCAGGGCTTTAAGAAGCCCGGCTCGACCGTACCGGCATAGCCGATGCGCGCAAGCTCATCGCCAAGGCGCGTGCCGTCAACACCAAGGGTGTCCAGTGCCTGGTGCCAGTCCATGCCGCCTACATAACACAGCGAACCCAGCATATCGGGCGCATAGCGCACGCCCTCTTCGTCGGTGAATGCACCAACTGCGATGGGATGCGACGGCTTGATGCCCTTTTCCATCATCGTCTGGATGACCTCAAGTCCCGCCAGAACGCCGATGCAGCCGTCATACTGTCCGGCGTTGATGACCGAGTCGATGTGCGAGCCCAGCATGACGGGCGCGCGGCCCTTATTCTCCTCGGTCTCCCACAGGCCGATCTGGTTGCCGACGTAGTCCGTCGCCACAGTCAGTCCCAGCTCCTGCATCCATTTTGCAAACAGGTCACGACCCTCTTTGTCTCCATCGCCTGCAGCCAGACGGACGCGTCGTCCCTGCTCATCCATTCCCATTTTTCCAAGCGCGTTGATCCGCTCGATCAGGCGTGCCGTATTGATGCTTTGCATAACATATACCCCCCTGAATCAGGTTTTTGCCGGTTGTTCCGGCTGATATTGCAATTATACTCCCCTGCCACAGCAAAATCAATCACCCATTCCGCTGTTCTCGATAAAAACTGCGTTAAAATGGAATTTCATTGACTTTTTTCCGCAGTCGGATATAATAAGGTACAAAGGCGCGCGTATTTGCGCCGGACAACTGGATACCGCGCATCCGTGACGGAAGCCGCCGCCCGATCGACCGGACAGGCTGCGGTGCAGGATAAGGAATCAAACCCGCTCGACCGGAACTGTGCGCACAAGGCCACGTCAGGCAGCCCTTTTGCTGCATGGGCGAAAGCCCGCCATTGCAGAGTGTTTCTGTGAGAAGGCAGACACGGCCGTGGAGTCCCCCTCCGAAGTGCAAGCCAGAACAACCGCCGTCTGCGCATCAGCGTAAGGATGCAGATCCGTTTGGAACGAGCTCTGCCGAACGATTGCAAAGCACCGGAGCCGGTGCTTTTGTTTTCTGCGCGAGCCGTCATTTCTGTGAAATGACGGTTTTCTGCTGCACGTATCCGGTGGGGCGCACAGGGAGGCTATGCTATGAAACACATCAGAAGAATGATCGCGCTGCTGCTGACGCTTGCTATGACGCTTACGCTGGCCTGCGCCGCACCTGCGGCAGACACGCTGCAAAAAAAGGTGGACAAGGCGGCACAGTATCTGCTGAAAACCGTATCTGACCCGCAGCTCAGCGGGACAGGCGGCGAGTGGACGGTGCTTGGGCTTGCCCGCTCGGGCGTCAGCGTGCCGCAAAGCTATTTTGACGGCTACTATAAAAACGTGGAAAAGGCCGTACGCGCGTGCGGCGGCGTGCTGCACGAGCGCAAGTATACCGAGTATTCGCGCGTCGTCCTTGGTCTGACTGCCATTGGCAAGGATCCGACAAACGTCGCGGGATATAATCTGCTCACGCCGCTGGGCGACTTTGATCAAACCGTGTGGCAGGGCATCAACGGCGCCATGTGGGCGCTGATCGCACTGGACAGCGGCAGCTATGACGTGCCGCAGAACAGCGCCGCGGCCACACAGGCAACGCGCCAGCTCTACCTTGACGCCATTTTGGACGCGCAGCTCTCTGACGGCGGCTGGGCGCTGGGCGCAGATTCCGCCGACCCCGACATGACGGCCATGGCGCTGCAGGCGCTGAGCGGCTATCAGGAGCAGAAGGCTGTCGCCTCTGCCATTGACAAGGGGCTCTCCCGCCTGTCAAAGCTGCAGCACAGCGACGGCGGCTATGACTCATGGGGCAGCGTCAACGCCGAAAGCGCCGCGCAGGTCGTTGTCGCGCTGTGTGCGCTGGACATTCCGCTGGACGATGCGCGCTTTGTCAAAAACGGAAAGACCGCGCTGGATGCGCTGCTCACCTTTATGAACAGCGACGGCAGCTTCCGCCACACAAAGGACGGCAAGGCCGATCTGCTTGCAACCGAACAGGGCTTCTATGCGCTGGTCGCGGCGCTGCGCGCACAAAACGGGCTGAGCAGCCTCTACCGGATGCAGTCTGCCCCCTCGCAGCAGCCCGCCGCCTCTGACCGAAACGCGGCCGTCAGCGCCGTTCCCATCAAAAAGCAGAACGTCAGCTTCTCCGATGTAAAGAATCACGCCAATCAGTCCGCGATCGAGGCGCTTGCAGCGCGCGGCATTATTACCGGCGTGGGCGCGGGAAAATTCCAGCCTGACCGCACCATGACGCGCGCGGAATTTGCGGCCATCGTCACGCGCGGTCTTGGCCTTTCGCCCGAGACGACCAGCATCTTTACCGACGTTGCCTCCAATGCGTGGTACGCCGGATACATCGGCACCGCCACGAGCTTTGGCATCGTCAACGGCGTTGGCAACCGCAAATTTGCCCCCGAGGGCACCATCACCCGACAGGAGGCCGCCGCCATGGTGGCGCGCGCCGCAAAGCTCTGCGGGCTGGACACGGCCATCACCGCCTCTGCCGCCGACCGGACGCTTGCCGGTTATACCGGTGGGAGCAATACCGCCGCCTGGGCGCGCGCATCGATGGCGTTCTGTCTGAAGGAGGGCATTCTGGACTGCGGCACGAACGCCGCGCCCGAGCAGGCGATCCTGCGCTGTGAGATCGCGCAGATGCTGTATAACATGCTGGAAAAGGCGCAGCTTCTTTAAGTCCGATTCTAAGGCCGACGCTTTTCGCGCTTTCGCGCGTGAGACCGTATAAACGCCCGCAATACAAGGAGCATATCATGAACAAAACCGGAAAAATCACATATTTTCTCTGTCTGGTGCTGCTGACAGCGCTCTTATGCGGCTGTGCAGCCGCCGACTTTGCTGCGCCGGATGCCTCCGGCACAGGTGCATACCAGACTGACCCCGTCCCCGACGGCAAGCCGCAGCCGGTCGAGCCGCAGAGCGCCGCCGTAACGGACGAGACGATCACCTGTACGATCTCGATCTCCTGCGCGACCGTTTTGGACAATCTGGAGCTGTGCAACGCGGAAAAGGTCGAGCTGGTGCCGGAGGACGGCTGGCTTCTCCCCAAAACGCAGGTCGCGGCGGTGCAGGGCGAAAGCGTCTTTGACGTTTTACAGCGCGTCTGTCAGGAAAACCGCCTGCATCTTGAGTTTTCCAACACGCCGGTCTACAACTCGGCCTATATCGAGGGCATTGGAAATCTGTATGAATTTGACGTTGGAAGCCTTTCCGGCTGGATGTACAGCGTCAACGGCTGGTTCCCCAACTATGGCTGCAGCCGCTATCAGCTGCAGGACGGCGACGTGATCGAATGGCGCTATACATGCGACCTTGGTGATGACGTCGGCGGCAGCAATACACTGGATGGAGAGTAAATGCGCACAAGAGATACCTTTTCGGGCTTTCATCCCGCCATCAACTTCTTATATTTCGCACTGGTGCTTCTGTTTTCCATGTGTCTGATGCATCCGGCGTACCTGCTCATCTCGCTCATCGGGGCGCTCAGCTACGCAGTCAATCTGAACGGAAAAAAAGCCGTGCGCTTTGCCGTCATGGGGCTTCTTCCCATGGCGGCACTTGCCGCGCTTGTCAACCCTGCCTTTAACCATGAGGGCGCAACGATTCTGACCTATCTGCCCTCCGGCAACCCGCTGACGCTTGAGTCCATGCTCTACGGCGCGGCGGCGGCCGTGATGCTTGCGGACGTGGTGCTGTGGTTTTCATGCTACAATGCGGTCATGACATCTGATAAGTTCGTCTATCTGTTTGGCCGCGTCATCCCCGCGCTCTCGCTCGTCATCTCCATGGCGCTGCGCTTCGTCCCCGCCTTCAAGGCACAGATGCAGACCGTCGGTGAGGCGCAAGCGTGTGTCGGCCGCGGCACCGCCAACGGAAGCGTTTTCCGCCGTGTGGCAAACGCCGTCCGTATTTTCTCCATCATGGTCACGTGGAGTCTGGAAAATGCCATTGAAACCGCTGACTCGATGCGCGCGCGCGGCTATGGCCTGCCCGGGCGCACGGCGTTTTCCATCTATCGCTTTGACGACCGCGACAAGACCGCGCTGGCGTGGCTGGTCTTCTGCGGCGCGTATCTCGTTTCCGGCTGGCTTGCGGGCGGGACGTACTTCCGCTACTATCCCACCGTCAAGGCCGCCGCGTGCACACCGATGAGCGCAAGCTTTGCGCTTTGCTATCTGGCGCTCGTCCTGACGCCTGTCATCTTAAACCGAGGGGAGGAACGGAAATGGAAATCTTTACGCTCCGCGATCTGACCTTTTCCTATCCCGATCAGGAAAAGCCCGCCGTTTCCGCACTGTCGCTTTCGGTCTGGTCGGGTGAGTTTCTTGTGCTTTGCGGGCCGTCCGGCTGTGGAAAATCCACGCTGCTGCGCCAGCTCAAGCCCGTTCTCGCGCCGCATGGCCAAAGACGCGGCGAGATTCTCTTCATGGGAAGGCCGCTTGACGCGCTTACGCCGCGCGAACAAGCCGAAACCATCGGCTTTGTCCAGCAAAGCCCCGAAAATCAGGTCGTCACCGACAAGGTCTGGCACGAGCTGGCCTTTGGGCTGGAAAGTCTGGGCTATGACACGCCGACAATTCGCCGCCGTGTTGCCGAAATGGCCTCGTTCTTTGGCATTCAGACGTGGTTTTATAAAAACGTCACCGAGCTTTCCGGCGGACAGAAGCAGCTTTTGAATCTGGCCTCCGTCATGGTCATGCAGCCAAAGGTTCTGATTCTGGATGAGCCGACCAGCCAGCTTGACCCCATCGCAGCGGCAGACTTTCTGGCAACGCTGGGCAAGATCAACCGCGAGCTTGGCACGACCATCATCCTGACCGAGCACCGTCTGGAAGAGGCCTTTGGCTTTGCCACACGTGTGGCCGTCATGGACAGGGGGACGCTTCTTTGTTCCGGCGCGCCCGCCGCAGTCGGCGCATCGCTGCGCGCATCAGGCAATGCCATGTTCCTTGCCATGCCCGCCGCAATGCGGATCTGGAGCGCAACGGACTCCGCCGCTCCCTGCCCCGTCTCCGTCTGCGACGGACGCAGCTGGCTGCATGACTATGCGGCCAGTCACCCGCTGCACCCCATTCCCGATGCACCGGCTGCGCCGCGCACGGGTGAAACCGTCGTCTCGGCGGACGAGCTCTGGTTCAAATACGACAAGGACGCACCCGATGTGGTGCGCGGCTTGTCGCTCACGCTGCAAAAGGGCGATTTTCTGGCGCTCCTTGGCGGCAACGGCACCGGTAAGACAACCAGTCTGAAGCTTCTGGCCGGACTGCAAAAGCCCTATCGCGGCGAGGTGCGCATCACCGGCCGCGTTGGGATGCTGCCGCAGAATCCACAGGCACTGTTTGTCAAATCCACCGTGCGGGACGATTTGCTTGAGCTTCTGTCAAAAGAAGACCGAAGTTCTGACCGGCTGTCACAGGTCGTTTCCCTCTGCGCGCTGCATGAGCTGCTTGACCGGCACCCCTATGATCTTTCCGGCGGCGAGCAGCAGCGCGCCGCGCTGGCCAAGGTGCTGCTTTTGAATCCGGACATTCTCCTGCTGGATGAGCCGACCAAGGGTCTGGACGCTGAGTTTAAGCAGGTCTTCGGCCAGATTCTGAAGCGCTTACAGGCCGCCGGCGTGACCATCCTGATGGTCAGCCACGATATTGAATTCTGTGCAGGCTATGCCTCGCGCTGCGCGCTGTTTTTTGACGGCAGCATCGTGACTGAGGCCGCGCCGCGCACCTTCTTCTCCGGCAACAGCTTCTATACGACCAGCGCAAACCGTATCTGCCGTGACCTTTTGCCAACAGCCGTCACGGCTGAGGATGTGATCTGTGCCTGCGGTGGAGAAAACGCGCCCGCGCCGGAGCTTTCCCAGTATGCGCATGTCTGCGACGCGCCGGAACGAAAGGCGCAGCCGCCCGCAAAGCTCCCGCTGTGGCGAAGGCTGCTTGCCGTTCTGTCCGGCCTTATCTCGCTGGTGCTGATCGTACAGGCCGTCACGGTAAGCGATCTTTCCCAGCTGCTCAATGCCGGCGGGATGACCACGCTTGCCGCCTCACAGCTGAAAAGCTATGCCGTTTTGCTCGTCTCGCTGCTTGTCTTTGCGTTCTCGATCAGCCGCCGCGCCGCGCAGCCTGCTGCGCTGCTGCAAGCGCCGCCGGAAAAGCGCAGACTGCAAAAGCGCACCGTGCTGGCAACGGCTCTGATTCTGCTGCTTATCCCGCTGACGCTGTTTGTGGGCGTGCATTATTTCGGTGGGCGACGGTATTACCTCACCTCGCTGCTCATCCTGCTGGAGTGCATGCTCCCCTTCTTCCTGATTTTTGAGGGACGCAAGCCACAGGCGCGGGAGCTGGTTCTGATTGCCGTTCTGGTTGCGCTGAACGTAGCCGGACGCGCCGCCTTTTTCATGCTGCCGGAGTTTAAGCCGGTCGTCGCCATGACGATTCTGGCCGGTGTTGCCTTTGGCGGCGAGACAGGCTTTCTCGTTGGCGCAATGACCATGCTGGTGTCCAACATGCTCTTTTCACAGGGGCCGTGGACGCCGTGGCAGATGTTTGCCATGGGCATTGTGGGCTGGCTTGCGGGCGTGCTTTACCGGCGCGGCGTGCTGCGGCGCGGAAAGCTCAGCCTGTGCATCTTCGGTGTGCTGTGCGCAACCGTTATCTATGGCGGCATTATGAATCCTGCCTCGGCGCTCATGTGGGCGCAGGAGATCAACTGGGGCATTCTGCTCAGCTATTATCTGACCGGTCTGCCGGTCGATCTGGTGCGCGCCGCCGCCACGTTCTTCTTCCTCTGGCTGGGCGCGGAACCGATGCTGGAAAAGCTTGACCGGCTCAAGACCAAATACGGTCTTGCATCATAGAACAGGAGCTTTCGCATGGATTTTCAACAACTGAACCGGCAAATCGCGCCGCCCGATGAGGCCGCGGCACGCCGCGCCTGGGCGCACTGGGACGGCATTGCCAAGCCGCTGCGCGGTCTTGGCACGCTTGAGGAGCTGGTCGTCAAATGCGCCGCGCTGACAGGTGACGAAGCAGTCTCTCTCTCGCCGCGCGCCGTTCTGGTGCTCTGCGCCGATAACGGCGTGGTGTGTGAGGGCGTGACGCAGACCGACGCGTCCGTTACCGCCCAGATGGCAGGGCAGATTCTGCACGGACGTTCCTCCGTCTGTCGGATGGCCGCCAGCGCGGGGGCGGATGTCTTTCCCGTTGACATGGGGATGCTGCGCCGCGTTGCGGGCGTCGAGGGCTGTCACATCGCAGACGGCACACAAAATATTGCCGTTGGCCCCGCCATGACGATGCCGCAGGCCATTTCTGCCATTGAGGCCGGTATGGAGCTGGCGCGCCGCGCGCGTGAGCGCGGCTATCGTCTGCTTGCCACCGGCGAGATGGGCATTGGCAACACCACAACATCCAGCGCAATGGCCGCCGTTTTGCTGGACATGCCGGTTTCGGACGTGACCGGACGCGGCGCAGGACTCTCTGACGCGGCGCTGGCGCGCAAGCGCGATGTGATCCGGCGCGCCATTGCCGTAAACCGCCCCGATGCGGCAAGCCCGCTGGACGTACTCAGCAAGCTGGGCGGCTTTGACATTGCCGGTATGACCGGTATCTTCCTGGGCGGTGCACTTTACCGTGTGCCGGTTCTGATCGACGGCCTGATCAGCTCGATCGCTGCGCTGCTGGCCGCGCGGCTTTGCCCAAACGCGGTGTGTGCAATGCTGCCCAGTCACTGCTCTGCCGAGCCCGCCGCACAGCGCGTGCTGCACGAGCTTTCGCTCCACGCCGTTCTGGACGCGGGGCTGAAGCTTGGCGAGGGAACCGGCGCAGTCTGCATGATGCCGCTTCTGGACATGGCGCTGGCCGTCTATCACGGCTCGGCGGCCTTTACCGACGCAGGCGTCGCACAGTACACCGTACAGGAGGGCGACCGGCGATGATGATCGTACTGACCGGCGGCTCGGGCTGCGGAAAAAGCAGCTTTGCCGAGCAGCTTTGTACCCGTCTGCCGCAGCCGCGCTATTATCTCGCCGCCATGCGGCCATACGGCGCGGGCGGCGCGGAAAAGGTGGCGCGCCACCGCCGGATGCGCGCCGGTAAGGGCTTTGTCACCATTGAGCGCTACACCGACTATGCCGCGCTCACGCTGCCGCAGGGCGGCGGGACAGCTCTGCTTGAGTGTGTGTGCAATCTGACCGCAAATGAGATGTTTGACGAAACCGGCGCGATGCACGACCCCGTTTCACGCGTTTTATCCGGTATTGCGGCGCTGCGGAAGCAGTGCCGGACACTCATCGTCGTCACCAACGACGTAGGCAGCGACTGCGGCGACTACGCCGACTCGACGCTTGCCTATGTTTCTGCCCTTGGGCAGATCAACGCCGCGCTGTGCGCGCAGGCCGACACGGTCTGTGAGCTGGTCTGCGGCATTCCCATCGTTTTGAAAGGAGCGCTGCCGGAATGAAGGCTCTGTTTTCCTCTGCCGTCATGGCGTTTTCCATGTTTTCTGTCTTTCCCATGCCGCGCGTTGCGTGGGAAAAAGAGAATATGCGCTATATGCTGGCCTGTCTGCCGCTGGTCGGTCTTGTGCTTATGGCGGCGCTTTGGGCGTGGCAGGTGCTTTGCGCTGCGCTCGCGCTTGGCGGGACGCTGTATGCCGCCGGTCTGACGCTTATCCCCGTGCTGCTTTCGGGCGGTATCCATATGGACGGCTTCTGCGACACGGTGGATGCGCTTTCAAGCCACGCTGCGCCGGAGCGCAAGCGTGAGATCTTAAAGGACTCACACGCGGGCGCGTTCGCCATTATTTTTGCCTGTGTCTATTTTCTGGCCAGCTTTGCCCTGTGTACCGCGGTCGACTGTACCGCGCGCGCCGCGTTGACGCTTGGCCTTTTTCAGGTGCTTGCGCGTTCGGTTGGCGCGCTGGCCTCGGTCTGCTTCTCCGGCTCGACGGCAAGCGGTCTGCTTGCCTCGTTCCGCGACGCAGCTGCGCGGCGCTCGGCTGTCGTGCTTGCGTTCTGGTGCGCACTGTGCACAGCAGGGCTTCTTGCGCTCTCGCCTGTCGGCGGCTGCGCGGCGCTTGCCTCGGCGGGACTTTGCATGTGGTATGTGTTCCGGATGTCGCGCCGTGAATTTGGCGGCATGTCCGGTGATCTTGCGGGCTTTCTGATCACCATCATCCAGCCCGCCGCGCTTTTCGCGCATCTTCTTGCAGAAAGGATGGCTGCTGTATGGTTCTGATCGTTGGCGGCGCAGGCTCCGGCAAGCGCAGCTTTGCGCGCTCGCTTGGCTACCTGTCCGAGGATTTTGCAGACGGCGTGCTGGACGCGCGGCCGTGTGTGTATCACGTGGAAAAGATGGTGTTTGCCGACGTGCCAAACGCGCCGCAGCTGCTTGCGCCGCTGCTGGAAAAGCAGGTCGTTATCTGCTGTGAGGTCGGAAGCGGCGTCATTCCGCTGGAATATGAGACGCGCCTTGCGCGCGAGGCTGTGGGCAGACTCTGCGTCCAGCTGGCGCAGCAGGCGCAGTGCGTCGTGCGCATGGTCTGCGGCATTCCCACCGTGATCAAGGGGACGCTGCCATGCAGCTGATCTTCATTCGTCACGGACAGACCGCCGGCAATCTGCTGCGCCGCTACATCGGCCGGACAGATGAGCCGCTCTGCCCGCAGGGGATCGCTGCCGTACAGGCTGCTGCGCCAGGCTGGGAACCAGAGTGTGTTTTCATAACGCCCCTTCTTCGCACACAGCAGACAGCCGCGCTTTTATTCCCGCATGCGCGCCAGATCGTCATTCCCGCGCTGCGCGAGATGGACTTTGGCGCGTTTGAGGGGCGCAGCGCCGATGAAATGGCCGACGATGATGCCTATCGCGCGTGGGTCGACGGCGGCTGTCTGGACGCCTGTCCCGCGGGCGAGAGCCGCGACGGCTTTATCCGGCGCGTCTGTGACGGCTTTGTGGCGGAGGCTTTGCCGCTTCTGCCGACAAGGCAGAAGCAGGGCGTATTCGTTGTCCACGGCGGGACGATCATGGCGCTGCTTTCGCAGTTTGCGCGGCCGCACATGGACTATTACAGCGGCGTGGTGGGAAACGCTCAGGCGGTCTGCTGCCGTCTGGAATATGACGCGCAGACCCATGCGCCGGTCTTCTGCGACGTGCAGAAGGCGGTACAGCTTACAGCAGAAGCGAGGTTTCCCGATGAAAACACAGTTTAATCTGACCACAAGCGACTGTGATCTTGACCGCTATACTGACCGCGCCGACCTTTGCGCGGCGATGGAGGGCTTTGACGGCGTAGAGCTGATGTGGATGGGCGAGGATACGCGCGCGATCGTCCCGCCAGAGCGCGTCGTTGGCCTGCACATGCGCTGCGCGCCGTACTGGCTGGACTTCTGGCAGGGCGATTTGGCGGCATGTCGGCGTGAGCTTGGCTCGGATGAGATGATCTGTGCGACGTATGGCGGTCTCACGCCCGATGCGCTGGTGGCGCACTATCGCGGCGAGCTTGCGCGCGCAGAGCGCTATGGCGCGGAATATGTCGTGTTCCACGTGGCCGACTCCTCCATCGAAGAAACGCTGACCGGCCACTATCGCCGCACGAATGCCGCCGTCATCGACGGCGCATGTGAACTGATGAACGAGGTTTTTGCCGGAAGAACCGACGGCCCTGCGCTTTTGCTCGAAAACCTGTGGGAGTCCGGCTTTACCATGACGCAGCCCGAAATGACCGCGCGGCTGCTGGACGGGATTCACTATCCGAACCGCGGCATCATGCTGGACACCGGCCATCTGATGCACACGGCGCTCTCTCTGCACACACAGCGCGAGGCGCTGGCCTATATCCACCGGATGCTCGATCTGCATGGCGCGCTTTGCCGCCATATTCGCGGGGTGCATCTGAATCAGTCGCTGACCGGCGCATACATGCGGCGTGTCATGCGTCAGCCGCCTGCGTTGCCAGCGGACTACGCCGCGCGCAGCGCAATTTTGTTTTCGTATGTATTTCAGGTCGATCTGCATCGTCCGTTTACCTGCACCGGCGTGCGCGAGCTGATCGAGCGTATCGCGCCGGAATACCTGACGTACGAATTTATCTCAAACGACCGCAGCGAGCATGAGCGAATGCTGCGCCGACAGAAAAACGCGCTGCTGCGATAACGCTGCCGCAGCCTTTACGGAAAGCCGCGCACCTACAGACAGACGCTGACATACACAAAAAATCCGACCTGTGACGATCATCACAGGCCGGATTCGCTGTTATATGGCCATCCGGCTTGACGCCGGATGCTTTTTTATTCCGCTGTTACGCTGATCTGGCACAAAGTGCCGTCGCAGGCAACACACACCGTCAGCTCCTGCGCCGCCGGCGCGATCAGACTGAAGCCGGTATCGGTCGGGCATGCCTCGTACCACGTTCCGTCCAGACAGACCCAGACCGGCGCGTCGTCATCCGGCGTCACATCCGTAAACGTTCCCTGATAGCGTACCATTCCCTCCCAGGTGTTTGTATCCGTCCGGATCGTTGCCGTCCCGCTGCTGACACGCGCGGGCGCGGGCACATCCGTGCGCACCGGCGCGGGCAGAAGCGGCGGGCGCGTACAAAGCCAGCTGAGGTTGCGCTCAACCAGCTCGACGATCACCGTGTCCGGCAAAATCTGATTCATCATGGAAAGATCATACGGCATGGCGCGGGAAAACAGCGCCTCACCCCAGCTTTCGGCCAGATCTTCATGCAGCGCATTTCCAAAGGAATCGCGGAACACCAGCAGCGCGCCCTGCGCCGCGCTGAAGGTATGGATGGTCTGGTCGTCTGCGCCGCGCACCTCGCCCGCATAGCGGAACGTGCGCGTCCGCGCAAGGGACAGGCCGCTCTCCTGCCGCGCAGAGGCCGGATAGAGCATCTGATACAGGTCGCCGGTGTGCGGCTGGGCGGTAAAGTCTTCACTGTGCAGGCTGCTTTCGCCTCCAAGCGTCTGCATGATCGCGTCATGCGCAAGCGCAGAGCCATAGCCGTTCCAGTGGCTGTCGGTTTTATAATAGGTCAGTGCATCCGCGCTGCGAAGCACCTGGCGCACGTCACAGGATAAAACATCCTGCGCATCAAGCGCATCCATAAGCCGGTCAAGGTTTGATGCACCGCTGCCCTGCGCGTGGCGCGGCGGCATGTATTCCGGATAGATCGTGTTTTTATTCGGCGCGCAGAGAAACAGCAGCTCTGCGCCGCGCGATGCGGCATATTCCTGCATCAGCGCCAGATTGCGTGCTGCACACCAGAGCTGCCGCTCCGTCATCGCGCCGCTTCCGGTGTAGTCCGGCAGCGTATCGGCGTAGTAGAGCCAGCCGTCTGCGCCAAGCAGGACATCCTCGGCTGCGGATTCGTGAAAAACCGCAGCCTGCACGGCGGCGTTCGCCGTGATCAGCTCCTGCCGCAGACCAAAGCGTCCGGCAAAATAGTCCGCCGTGTCAGACAGCACGTCCCAATTGATGCGCCCCGCGCGCAGGAGCACAGGCTTTGCCGGTAAACGCTCATTCGCGCCCGCCTCCGCCGGCCCCGCGATCAGGAACACGAGCAGCGGCACCAGGCACAGCAAAAAGGCCGCTGCACAAAAAAGTTTCTTCAAGCAGTTATGTTTCATGCAGACACCTCAAAAGCCGGCATAGATAAACGGCTGGAACGAATTGGCCGCCAGCACCATGATGCTCAGCACCAGCAGCACCAGCGCCAGCACATAGCGCAGCGCGTTTCCCCACGCGGCGCGCGAAAGCCGCGCATTCAGCCGCGGCGCAGCCGGTATACAAAGCAGTACGCCCACGCCGCACAGGACGGCCGTCCGCACGGAAAGTGCAGCAGAAAGCGCTGCGCGGCAGGCCGCATCCGGCGTGAAGCCGGTCAGCATCGCGCGCCAGAGGGAAAGTCCCTGTCCGGCAGACGCCGCACGGAAAAGTGCAAAGCCAAAAATCACGACAAGCATCGCATAGATGTGGCCATACCAGCGTTTTTCCAGCTTTTTGGGCAGGCGCAGCACCGTTTCCAAACAGCTCCACACGCCATGCCACAGACCCCAGAGGATAAACGTCAGTCCCGTTCCGTGCCAGATGCCGGTCAGCAGAAAGACGACCAGCTTGTTGCATACGGTTCGCAGCATGCCCCGCCGGTTGCCGCCAAGGGGAATGTAGACATAGTCGCGGAACCAGCCGGAAAGCGAAATATGCCACCGCCGCCAGAAATCAGTCACGCTGTCGGCGCAGTAGGGATAGCGGAAGTTCTCGGGCAGACGGATGCCAAACAGCGCGCCCAGTCCGACGGCCATGTCGCTGTAGCCGGAAAAATCGAAATATAATTGCAGGCAGTAGCAGACCGCACCCGTCCACGCGCACAGCGCGTCAAAGCTGCTCTGGCCATAGACCGCGTCCGCAAGCGAGGCCGCAGCCGCACTGAGGAGCAGCTTTTTCGCAAGCCCGCAGATAAACCGGCATACGCCGTCCGCGGCCGCATCCCAGCTTGTCTGGCGCGTGTCCAGAAAGGGGCGCACATCCTGAAATTTCATCAGTGGGCCGGAAACAAGCTGCGGGAAGAAGGTCAGGTATTGCAGCACCTGCCGGAAGCCGCGCGAGCCGTTTTCCGGCGCACGATAGACCTCGGCCACATAGCTGATTGCCTGAAAGGTGTAAAAGGAAATACCCAGCGGAAGCGCGCCCAGCAGCTTATACGCGCCAAGCACGGCAATATCCAGCGCAATGCAGCCCCAGAGGACGGCTTTACGCGCCGTTTTGTGCCCGATCAGCCACAGCCCCGCCAGATAGTGCACCACGCACGAGCCAAGCAGCAGCGGCAGATGCCGCAGATCGCCGAAGGCGTAGAAAACCAGCCCCGCTGCGATCAGCAGCGCGTTTTTTGCGCGCATGGGCCGCAGCAGATGATAGGCCGCCAGCACAAGCGGTAAAAATGCAAACAGAAAAATGGGAGAGGAAAGATTCATTGGCTTCTCCTTCTATCAAAAAGCGCCGCCGCATTGCGGCGGCACATTTGCGCCCAAAGGGCGCAGCGTTTTTGCGCGCGGAGCG
>CAZPYW010000013.1:0-4186 GCA_964590095.1 uncultured Oscillospiraceae bacterium
CATTTCTAGCAGGCAGTTCCAGTAAATGCAAGGCCGAATTAGCATACAGGCAAAAACCGCCCCGCTTTTGGTTGAAAGAAGGGCGGTTTTGTGCTATCATTACGGCAAAGAAAGCGCCCTGTGCGCTATGTTAAAGGAGCTTTTTTCATGAAGCTGATGATTCTGGACGGCAACAGCATCCTGAACCGTGCCTATTACGGTGTGCGGCTGCTGACAACGGCCGATGGTCTGTGTACAAACGCGATCTTTGGCTTTTTGAATATTCTGGACCGGCTGACGCGCGAGGAACATCCCGACGCGCTGTGCGTGGCATTTGACCTCAAAACGCCGACGTTCCGGCATCTGCAATACGACGGGTATAAGGCAACGCGCCGCCATATGCCCGAGGAGCTTGCGATGCAGCTGCCGTACATGAAGGATGTGCTGCGCGCAATGCGCATTCCCGTCCTCACGTGTGAGGGCTGGGAAGCCGATGATATTCTGGGTACGGTTGGAAGGCTGTGCGGCGAAAGCGGCTGGGACTGTGTGATCGTCACAGGCGACCGCGACAGCTTACAGCTGATCGACGCACACGTCTGCGTCAAGCTGATCACGACAAAGGGCGGCCAGACGCTGACAACGCGGTATGACACGGCGCTGTTTACCGAGGAATACGGCTTTGCGCCAAAGCGCCTGATCGATCTGAAGAGCCTGATGGGTGACAGCTCAGATAATATTCCCGGCGTTGCCGGCGTTGGACAGAAGACGGCCACTGACCTGCTGCTGCGCTTTGAAACGCTGGACGGAATTTATGAGCATCTGGACGAGGTGAAGGACAGCGTCCGCAAAAAGCTGGAGGCCGGACGGGAAAGCGCCCGTCTTTCGTATGAGCTGGCGACCATCCGCTGTGAGGCGCCGATCGAATTTGCGCCGGAGGGCTGTATGGTGCAGCCGCCGGACAATGACGCACTCTGGGAGCTGTTCACCAGACTGGAATTCTCGCGCCTGATGGCGCGCTATGGCCTGCACGCGCCCGAGGAGCCGCAGGAGGAGCAGACGAGCTTTGCCGTGACGTGTACGGCAGAGACGGTACACGAGGTATCGCGCGCGATGGAGCTGGTAACGGCGCTTTCGCAGCGGGAATGTGTTGCACTGGCCGCTGCGGCAGATCTGTCGATGCTTGCCGTGCAGGCAGGGGAGCAGGGCTGCTGCTTTGACGCGTCTGTCTGCGCCGATCGGGCGTTTATGACGGCTCTGTTTGGTGCGTCTGTCAAAAAAGCGGCGCACGATGTAAAGCCCCTGATGCGCGCGCTGCTGGCGGCCGGACTTCCGGCTGAGGGCTTTGTGTTTGACACGGCGCTGGCCGCCTATGACCTTGACCCGACGCAGTCGGGCTATGAGCTGGATAAGGTGTTTTTGCAGTATACGCACAGCGCCATTACGCGGCCTGAGCAGGCTGACGGTGCGCTGCTGGCCGAGGCTGCCGCTGTGGACGCGCTGTATCCTCTGCTGCGCCAGAGACTTGATGAAAGCGGCATGACACAGCTTTATGATGAAATCGAGTTTCCGCTCTGTGCCGTTCTGGCGCGGATGGAGGACGAGGGCGTGCTGGTCGATCAGTTTGCGCTGATGTCCTTTGGCGGGATGCTCCAAAGCCGCATTGAGGCGGCGCAGGAGGCCGTCTATACGTATGCCGGTGAGGAATTCAACATCAATTCGACCAAAAAGCTGGGCGAAATTCTGTTTGAAAAGCTGGGACTGCCGCCGCTGAAGAAGACGAAAAGCGGCTACTCCACCAATGCCGAGGTGCTGGAAAAGCTGCGTGCAAAGCACCCGATCATTGAGGCGATTCTCGATTACCGGATGCTGACCAAGCTGAAATCCACCTATGCCGACGGCCTGCTCAAGCAGATCGGCGCGGATGGCCGCATTCATACGACGTTCCAGAATCTTGTCACGGCCACGGGACGGCTGTCCTCGACCGAGCCGAACCTGCAAAACATCCCCGTCCGGACGGAGCTGGGGAGTGAGATCCGCAAGATGTTTGTCCCAAAGGACGGCTGTGTCTTTGTGGATGCGGACTACAGCCAGATCGAGCTTCGCGTGCTGGCGCATATTGCCGGTGACGAGCGGATGCAGGAGGCATTTCGTTCGGGCTATGATGTACACACGGCAACGGCGGCACAGGTCTTTGATGTTGCGCCCGACGCTGTCACGCCGCTGATGCGGCGGCATGCCAAGGCGGTCAATTTTGGCATCGTGTATGGTATTTCCGCATTCTCGCTGGCTGAGGATATCGGCGTAAGCGTGGGTGAGGCAAAGCAGTACATTGAAAACTATCTGAAAAACTATGCCGGTGTGCGCGATTACATGAAGCGCATTGTGGAGCAGGCCAGACAGGACGGCTGCGTCTGCACCATGATGGGAAGACGCCGCGCACTGCCCGAGCTGAAAAGCAGCAACTTTAACATCCGTTCGTTTGGTGAGCGCGTGGCGCTGAACACGCCCATTCAGGGGACGGCTGCGGACATCATCAAGCTGGCCATGCTGCGCGTGGATGCGGCGCTGCGCAAAAAGCATCTGCGCGCGCGGCTGCTGCTGCAGGTGCATGATGAGCTGATCGTTGAGTGTCCGCTGGATGAGGCAGAGCAGGTCAGCGCGATTGTAACGTATGAGATGGAGCATGTGATGCAGCTGTCCGTCCCGCTTCTGGTTGAGGCCAAGACGGGTGCAAGCTGGTATGAGGCAAAATGATGGAATTTTCAATCGTTCCCATGCAGACGCGCCACATTGCGGCGCTGGCCGAGCTGGAGACGCGCTGCTTTTCAGACCCGTGGCCTGCGGCGGCATTCGTCTCTGAGCTGGAAAACCCGCTGAGTCTCTGGTTGGTGGCCGAGTGCAGCGGTGCGGTGGCGGGCTATGTTGGAAGCCAGATCGTGCCGGATGAGGCAGACATGATGAATCTGGCCGTTTCGCCGGAATTCCGGCGGCAGGGACTGGGACGCGCGCTGACGCTGGCGCTGTTTGATGCACTGCGCAAGAGAGGCGTTGTCAGCCTGACGCTTGAGGTGCGGGATTCCAATGCGGCTGCGATCACGCTTTATGAGTCGCTTGGCTTTTGCCAGATCGGGCTGCGGAAAAAATACTATTTTCATCCGACCGAGGATGCGCGCATCCTGAAAAAGGAGTTGAACAAATGAACATACTGGCTATTGAATCCTCCTGTGATGAAACGGCTGTTGCCATTGTGCGCGACGGACGCGAGGTGCTGACCGACTGCATTGCATCACAGGTGTCGCTCCACCGCCTTTATGGCGGCGTCGTACCCGAGATCGCCTCGCGCAAGCACATTGAGGCCATCTATGCGCTGGCAGATCAGGCGCTGGAAACGGCGGCGCTCCGCCGTGACCAGATCGATGCCATCGGCGTGACCTATGCCCCGGGGCTGATCGGGGCTGTGCTGGTGGGCGTGAATTTTGCCAAGGGCGCGGCACTTTCGATGGGGCTGCCGCTGATTCCGGTACACCACATTCGCGGCCATATTGCGGCAAATTATCTGGCCTATCCCGAGCTTGAGCCGCCGTTTGTCTGTCTGGTCGTTTCGGGCGGACACACCATGATCGTGGACGTGCGCGGGTATACCGAGTTTCACATTCTGGGTACGACCCGCGATGACGCAGCCGGTGAGAGCTTTGACAAGGTCGCGCGGCTGCTGGGGATGCCGTACCCGGGCGGCGCGGCGCTTGACCGCTGCGCGCGCGACGGCGATGACACCCGATACCCGATGCCGCACAGCCACGTTGCGGGAAACGCACTGGATATGTCGTTCTCCGGCCTCAAAACGGCGGCGGTCAACCTCATCCACAATGCCCAGCAAAAAGGGGAACAGCTTGACGTGCCCTCCCTCTGCGCGTCATTTTCGCGCGCGGTCAGCGATACGCTTGTCCCGCGCACGATGGCGGCGCTGCGCGAGTGCGGCTATCAGAAGCTGGCTATCGCCGGCGGCGTGGCCGCCAATTCCCGCATCCGCGCCGATTTTGAGCGCGCATGTGAAAAAGAGGGCGTTGCCCTCTACCGGCCGCCGCTTTCGCTGTGCGGCGACAACGGCGCCATGATCGGCGCACAGGCGTATTATGAGTATTGCGCCGGTGCGCGTGCCGGTCAGGATCTCAATGCCTATGCCACACGCTCAATCGAGCTGGGATAA
>CAZPYW010000013.1:4286-16277 GCA_964590095.1 uncultured Oscillospiraceae bacterium
AGTCTGCATGTTGTCTTTTATACGCGGACAAAAATGGCGTTTGTGGACGCGAAAATTTGCAGTGTTTGCTGCAAATAATCAAAAATAACGATATTATGTAAATCAGTTGAACACATTCTTGTGTGAAAGAACTTCATTTGCCACTCTGACAGAAAAATGAAAAATGCCGGATTTCGCTTGATGCACAAGGGAAATCCGGCTGTTGACAAACCTGTGGAAAGTGTTTATAACTTTTGCAGGAAGTGATTCGAGTTATGATTATGGTGAACAAGTTGCCCGATATGACCGCAGACGCGCCTTTAATTCGTCGCTGACGCGATAGCTTTCCACAGCCTTCTGTATCGTCCTGGCGTGAACCCACGGCGAAAGTCGCCGCTCACGCAGATAGGGCTCGGCGGCCTCGGGCTGCTTGGCAAGCGCAGTTGCAAAGTACCAGGCTTGCATCATATTGATATAGTATTCTTCCCGTCGGACAGACGCGGCCAGCGCGAGATACTCCGGCCGGAAGTTGTCATCCAGATACACGCGCATCAGCGCGCCAAGGGCAAAACGAACGGTGTAGGGATGCTCGGCATTCAGCCAGACACGGATTTTTTCCAGCAATGCGTCAGGATACTGCCGAAACACAGCGGGGAAGAGGCTGTCGCAGACCGCCCAGTTGTCAATGTAGGGGAGAAAGGTCTCGGTCATGCGCATGGCGCGGTCAAAATCGCGCTCGTGACCGATCAGAAAGGCGTGCAGAAGATTTTCCTCGTGCCAGCGATGCGGAAGCTCACGCAGAAAAGCGCCAGCCGCTTCGCTCCCGCACAGCTCGCGGCTAATAGCGCGGATGGCGGGGACACGCACGCCAAGTATGGTTTCCGGCGGGACGTTCGGAATCAGCTTTGCGGTAAAGGCGCGATAGGTCTCGTCCTGTGCATCGCGCAAAAGCGCCAGGGGTGTCTGTTGGGAATGCTCCATCATGCGGCCTCCTGTTCCGGTTGGATATGCTAATCCTAGCATGATATGCGCGGTTTTGCAACTTTACAAAGGTCTCCGTGTCGGTTATACTTGTCATAGGCGGCGCGGCGTGTCCATATGCTGTTCTGAGGTGAGGCAGATGAACAGAACGCAGAGGAGCATACTTTGTGCAGCGCTGCTGCTTGGAGCGTTTTTTGGCGCAATTCGCGCGTTTTCACTCTGGTTTTCGGCAGAACAGGCGATGGCGCTTGCTGCTGCGCCGGTGACAGTTGTCATAGACGCCGGCCACGGCGGGGAAGACGGCGGCGCGGTCGGCGTGGGTGGGAGCCGCGAGAGCGCGCTCAATCTGGAAATCGCGCTGCGCGTGCGCGACCTTCTGGCGCTGATGGGAATGCGGACACGAATGGTGCGCGAAAGTGACACGGCGGTCTACAGCGGCAGATGCGATACGATTGCGGAAAAGAAGGTCTCTGATCTTAAAAACCGCGCGGCGCTGGTGCGCGAGACGCCAAACGCGCTGCTGCTCAGCATCCATCAGAATTATTTTACGCAGGAAAAGTACCACGGCGCGCAGGTCTTCTATGCACAGGGCGAGGAGAGCCGCCTGCTTGCCGAGCGGATGCAGGAGGCGCTGCGGACGCTTTCCAATGACAATCACCGCGCGTGTAAAAGCGCTGAGGGCGTGTATCTGATGCAGCACATCGACTGCACCGGCGTGCTGGTTGAGTGCGGGTTTTTGTCAAACGCGCGGGAGGAACAGCTGCTTTGCAGCGAGGGATACCAGAAGAAGCTGAGCGCGGCCATCTGCGGCGCGCTGGCGGGATATATCAGCGAAGAGAGAAATACACATGAAGTCTAAAACCGTTTTTTACTGTAAAAACTGTGGAAATGAAACGCCGCGCTGGCAGGGACAGTGTCCCGCCTGCGGCGCGTGGAACGCCATCGTCGAATTTGAGCAGAAGGCTGCGCCGTCCGGCAAAAGCACCGCCCGCGCGCCCGTTGGCCGCGCTGCACCGCGCCGCCTGCGTGAGGTCGAAAGCGGAGAGGAGCTGCGCTTTTCCACCGGCCTTGGTGAGCTTGATCGTGTTCTGGGCGGCGGCGGCGTGCGCGGGTCGCTGATTCTGGTTGGTGGCGCGCCGGGCATCGGCAAGTCCACGCTGCTGCTTCAGATCTGCACGTTCATGGGGAAAACGCTGAAAATTTTATACGTTTCCGGTGAGGAAAGCGAGCGCCAGATCAAAATGCGCGCCGAACGGCTTGGGGTTGACAGTGAAAACCTGATGGTGCTTTCGGAAACAGACATCGGCGCAATTTTAGAGGCTGTCAACACCGTGCAGCCCGATATTCTGATTGCAGACTCCATCCAGACGCTCTATGACCCCGATTCCACCTCAACGCCGGGGAGCATCGGACAGGTCAAGGCGTGTACCATGGTGCTGATGCAGCTGGCAAAGGAAAGCGGCATCACGGTCTTTGTTGTCGGCCACGTCAATAAGGAGGGCACAATTGCCGGACCCAAGGTGCTTGAGCACATGGTTGACTGCGTGCTCTACTTTGAGGGCGAGCAGGCCAGCAATTACCGCATTCTGCGGGCGGCCAAAAACCGTTTTGGCTCGACCAATGAGATCGGCGTGTTTGAAATGGTGGAAAACGGTCTGGCTGAGGTCCCGAATCCCTCTGAAATGCTCCTTGCGGGGCGGCCAAAGGGCGCGCCCGGGACGTGCGTTGCGTGCGTGATGGAGGGGACGAGACCAGTGCTTGCCGAGGTGCAGGCGCTTGTCGCGCGGACAAGCTTTAATGTTCCGCGCCGCACGACGGATGGATTTGATTTTAATCGGGCAAGTCTTCTGCTTGCCGTGGCGGAAAAGCGCGGCGGGCTGAATATCGGCATGTGTGATGCGTACATCAATGTCATTGGCGGCTTACAGCTGGATGAGCCGGCGGCTGACCTGGCCCTCATTCTGGCGGCGGCGTCGAGCCACCGTGACCGCCCCATCGACAGCGCGACGACTGCGATCGGTGAGGTCGGTCTGACGGGTGAGGTACGCTCGGTCACACAGCTGCAGCAGCGGCTGAGTGAGGCCGCGCGGCTTGGCTTTGCGCGCTGCGTCATTCCGCGGCACGGCACGTCGACGATCACCGCGCCAGACGGAATGGAGCTGATCCGCGTGCGCAACATCCGCGAGGCGATTGAGTATACACTGGCCTAGAGCCTGCAATAAAACAGGAGGAATGAACGATGGAAGCACGGGCACTTTTACAGGCACTGCACATAGCTGAGCGGCTGAAGGACGAGACGCGACACTGCTACACGTCAAAGGGGCGGCATGAAAGCGTGGCCGAGCACAGCTGGCGCATGGCGCTGATGGCAATGTGGGTTGCGGATGAATTCCCGCAGCTGGATATGAATCGGGTCATCCGGATGTGTCTGATTCACGATCTGGGTGAATGCTTCACCGGTGATATTCCCACATTCCTGAAAACCGGCGCGGACGAAGAAAACGAGGCCGGTCAGCTGGATGCGTGGGTATCCTCGCTTCCACAGCCCATCAGCGATGAAATGCGCGAGCTTTACGCCGAAATGGATGCACAGCAGACCATGGAGGCAAAGGTCTATAAATCGCTGGACAAGCTGGAGGCCGTTATTCAGCACAATGAGTCGTCGCTTGACACGTGGGCAGAAAATGAGTATGCGCTCAACCGCACCTATGCGGTGGATTTTGTCCGCTTCTCAGACTATCTTTCTGCGCTGCGCGAAGAGATTCGAAAGGATACCGAGGAAAAGATCGCCGCGGGGAAATAAACGATTTGATTCGGCAGGGAACGCCATGAAGTGCGCAGGAGCGCCTGTTTTCGCGGGGAATCCGGCTGAATTTACAAATATTTAATGAATATCATCTTGTATATTCACAGCGAATATGATATTCTATAAACTGCGATGGCGCAGTATTCTAGTCGGCTTTGCCGGTTTTGAGGAAGGGCCTAAAAATCCTTTAAAGGGCACATCTATGAATCCCGTGGTGTCTGCTTCTTACGCCCAGTCTGGGGTGGATGCTGGGGGGAGGCGATTTTCGCCTGCAGATACAGGGCGGCCTTCAATGGCATGAAGAATCCGAACCCTGTTTCTGTGGAGACCGGATATTGTGCAGCGGCGTACTCCCTTTGTGGTCAGCGACCTCTGTACGATACCGGCTTGAACCTGCAATGCGGTGCTAACGGCATTTGCTGTGAACGCTGTGTGCAGTGTAGCCTGCCTTGCGTGAACCGTTCGGGAGAAAAGAGCCAAGTGTCCGATCTCATGGCCTTGAGGTCTGGGCAATATCTTTTTGAAAGACGGTTTGCAAAAGAGGATAGAAACCGGAGAAAGCTGTCGTGGAAAGCACCTAGACTGTCTTTTTGGGGCAGATATGGGATTGCGGTACGGACTAAGTGGCAATCGGGTATCGGTCATGGAAACAGACCGGCTTGCGCATGAAAGGGAAACCACCCGCATCGGTGACGACGGGATGTGCATGGGGAAAACAAACCCGACCTAAGCCGTAAGATTAACCATATCTGTCGCCATTGTCACATGGAAATTCAGGTACGCGCATGCGTACCTTTTATTTGCTTTACACACCTTGGAGGGACGTTGTTTTTGAGTCAAAATAAGAAAAAGAAGAGCGTAAAATTTCCAAAACCGGACTATAAATGGATCGTCATGATCTTTTTTGTCACGCTGGCCATCTCGGGCACGATGTCGTTTATCTCGTCCGAGCTGCTGGACGGTGCGTCGGTACTGACCTCATTTCTCATCCTGATCGGGATCATTCTGATCGGTATCATCTTTGATATCATCGGCGTGGCCGTCACCACGGCCGAGGAAACGCCGTTTCATTCGATGGCGTCCAAAAAAGTCCCCGAGGCAGCCGAGGCGCTGCACCTGATTCGCAATGCAAACCGCGTCTCCTCGTTCTGTAACGACGTGATCGGTGATATCTGCGGCGTTATTTCCGGTTCTGCCTCTGCGGTGATCGCTGCGCGTGTGCTTGCGGGGCAGTCTGATAATACGCTGCTGGATCTGCTGCTTTCGGCAACGGTTGCGGCGCTTACCGTCGGCGGCAAGGCCTTTGGCAAGACGTTTGCCATTGGGCTGAGTACGCCGATCGTACAGCTGACGGCGCGCGTCATCACATTTTTCAAGCAGCTGTTTAAGAAGCGCCCGCGCCGCAAGACCGGTGTGTAGCGCTGAGGTCTGTTATGATTCTGGAAAATATTCATTCGCGCGACGACCTGCTCGGGCTTGACCCTGAGCAGGACGCGCTGCTTTGCCGCGAGATCCGCGCGTTTTTAATCGAACATGTGTCAAAAACCGGCGGGCATCTGGCGTCCAATCTTGGGATGGTCGAGGCAACACTCGCCATCCATAAGGTCTTTGACACCAGCCGCGACAGGCTTGTCTTTGACGTAGGACACCAGTGCTACGTCCACAAGCTCCTGACCGGACGGCGCGAGGGCTTTGACACGCTGCGTCAGTATGGCGGGCTTTCCGGCTTTCCCAAGCCATGCGAAAGCGTCCACGACGCGTTTATCGCCGGTCATGCATCCAATGCCGTTTCCGTGGCGCTTGGGATGGCGCGCGCCAGAACGCTCCAGAAGGAAAAGTACCACGTGATCGCCGTGATGGGCGACGGCGCGCTGACGGGCGGGCTTGCGTATGAGGGACTCAACAACGCGGGCGCCAGCGGCGAGCCGCTGATCGTCATCTTAAATGACAACGGCATGTCCATCACGCCGAATGTCGGCGCGATTTCGCGCTATCTGGCGCGCGTGCGTACTAAGCCGCGCTATCTGGATTTTAAGCTTTGGTATCGTCACTTTACCTCAATCATCCCGGGCGGCAAGCGGCTTTACCGCTTTACGCACCGGCTGAAAAAAAGTCTGCGCCGCCGTCTGATCGGGACAACCCTGTTTGAAGACATGGGCTTTACGTATCTTGGACCCGTTGACGGCCACGATGTGGAAAAGATCACCGAGCTGCTGCGCTCCTGTATCCAGCTCAATGAGCCGGTGCTTCTGCACCTGCATACCCGCAAGGGTAAGGGCTTCGCTCCGGCTGAGAAAACGCCGCAGAATTTCCACGGCGTCGGACGCTTCGATCCGGTCAGTGGGCGGCCTGTCGCGTCGAAAACGGCTACGTTTTCCGCTGCTTTTGGCGCGGAGCTGACGGCGCTTGCGCGCGAGCAGGACAGAATCTGCGCCATTACGGCTGCCATGCAGCAGGGTGTGGGGCTGGCCGGCTTCGCAAAGGCGTTTCCCAAACGCTATTTTGACGTTGGCATCGCCGAGGGACATGCCGTCAGTATGGCGGCCGGACTTGCAAAGCAGGGGATGATACCGGTCGTCAGCATCTATTCGACCTTTTTACAGCGCTCGTTTGACATGCTGCTGCATGATGTTGCCATCAGCCGTCTGCATGTGGTGCTGGCGGTCGATCACACGGGGCTGGTCGGCGCTGACGGAGAAACGCACCACGGCGCGTTTGATGTCGGCTTCCTGCGGCAGATCCCCTACATTCGAATTTATGCGCCGGCCAGTCTGGAAGAGCTGCGCCGGATGCTCCGGCTGGCTGTTCTGGAAACCGGCGGCCCTGCCGCGCTGCGCTATCCGGCGGGCGGCGAGGGCGCGTATACCGGCTGCGCCACAACAACGCTTGTGACTGAGGGGACGGCTTGCACGGTCGTGACCTATGGCACGCTTTACAATCAGGTGCTGGACGCAGCGTCGCTGTGCGAAGAACAGGGCGTACAGCCGGAGCTGATCAAGCTTGCCTGTGTCGAGCCGATCGATTTTCCCGCCATCCGCGCGTCGGTGCAGAAGACAGGGCACGTTGTTGTCCTGGAGGAAACAGCCGACCACGGCTGTATTGCAGACAGCATCTTTGCAGACCTGCTGCAAAGCGGCATTGCCGCGCGCTGTGCGCGGCGCAATCTTGGAACGCGTTTTCATCCGCATGGCACCATCGCGCAGCTGCGCGCGGCGTGCGGTCTGGACGCGGCAGGCATTACGGAACTGATCATGGAGGTGACCGGTCATGAAGCATAAAGAACGACTTGACGTTTTACTGGTCGAGAAGGGGCTGGCCGAGTCAAGAAGCAAGGCACAGGCCATTATCATGAGCGGCGAGGTCTATGTCAACGGACAAAAGGCCGATAAGGCCGGTATGGATGTTCCGGTCGAGGCCGAGATCGAGGTGCGCGGAAGCGTCTGCCCCTATGTCAGCCGCGGCGGCTGGAAGCTGGAAAAGGCGCTGCGCGATTTTGGCGTTGACCCAGGCGGCTATGTTTGCAGCGACTCCGGCGCATCTACCGGCGGCTTTACCGACTGCCTGCTGCAGCAGGGGGCGAAGAAGGTCTTTGCCATTGACGTCGGATACGGACAGCTGGCGTGGAAAATCCGCTCAGATCCGCGCGTGGTCGTGATGGAGCGCACCAATATCCGCTATGTCACGCCAGATGATCTGGGTGAGCCGCTTGACCTTTCGGTCATTGACGTGTCGTTTATTTCGCTCAAGATCGTCCTGCCCGCGATTCAGCGGCTGCTCAAGCCCGACGGACAGGTGCTCTGCCTGATCAAGCCGCAGTTTGAGGCGGGAAAAGAGCTGGTGGGGAAGAAGGGCGTTGTGCGTGACCCTGCGGTGCATGAGGCGGTGCTGAACAGCTTTCTTGCACTTGCACAGTCGCTTTCCTTTACGGTCCGCAACCTGACCTTCTCTCCGGTCAAGGGGCCTGAGGGCAACATTGAATTTCTTGCGCATCTTTCCATGGCCGCGGGCGAGAGCATCCAGCCGGATGTGCATGCGCTGGTCGAACAGGCGCACGCCACGCTGAAAGGAACCGTATGAAGATCGTCATGACACCGAATCCCTATCGGGATAAGCAGTTTAAATACGTACAGGAGGCAAAACGCATTCTGGAACAGGCGGGCTGTACCGTCCGAATCTGTCTGCCGTTTGACGTGGATAAGAGCTATCCGCTGCCGCCGGAGCTGAAATTTCATGACCTGCGCGCCGAAATTAAGACGGCGCAGATGCTGATCTGCTTTGGCGGTGACGGCACCATCCTGCATGCGTCAAAGTTTGCAACGCAGCATCATATCCCCATTCTCGGTGTCAACATTGGCACGATGGGCTTCATTGCCGAGCTTGAGGCGGGCGAGCTTGAGCTGCTGAAAAAAATCCCGCTGGGCGATTATACGCTTGAGCCGCGCACCATGCTGGATGTGACGGTCAGAAGCGCCACACAGCAGCAGCTGCTGCATGAAACGGCGCTCAATGATGCGGTCGTGACCAAGGGCGCGATCGCGCGCGTGATCAACATCGGCATTTACTGTGACGGCGTTGAGGCAACCAGCTTCTCCGGCGACGGCGTGATCGTCTGCACGCCGACCGGCTCCACCGCCTACTCCATGTCGGCAGGTGGGCCGATCATCGAGCCTGCGGCAAAAAATCTGCTGATCACGCCGATCTGCGCACACGCAATGCTCTCGCGCAGCATCGTCACCTCGCCGCGCCGCGTGATCGATGTGAAAATCGGCAAGACCGGCCGCCACAACGCGTTCTTATCCGTTGACGGCGGGCGGGCGTTCCGGCTGAACACCGGAGACGTTGTAAGCGTCAAAGCGTCTGATCAGCTGACGCAGCTGGTCAGATTGAAGGATACCAGCTATTTTGAGATCGTAAACCGTAAATTCATCGATCGGCAGAGGTATTGATATGAAAACGAAACGTCAGGAAAAAATCTTACAGCTGATCTCGGAAAATGAGATCGAAACGCAGGAGCAGCTTCTTGATGAACTGAAAGCCGCCGGTTTTCAGACCACACAGGCGACCATTTCGCGCGATATCAAGCAGCTGCGCATCATCAAAGAGCTTGCCCCCTCGGGGACATACCGCTACAGCGTGTCGTCCAAGCCGGTGGAGCACACCTTTTCGGCCAAGCTGGAGCTGATCTTCCGGCAGTGCATCACAAGCGCCGATCATGCACAGAATCTGATCGTCATTAAGACGATGCCGGGGCTTGCACCCGCTGCATGCTCGGCCATCGACAAGATGCAGCTGCCCGAAATCCTTGGCACGCTGGCGGGCGATGACACCGCCTTTATCGTCACGCGCGATACGCTTTCAGCCGGCGCGCTTTGTGACGAGATCCGCGAACAGATCGAGCATGTGTAAGTCGCAGCAGGGGGAGTTTCCATGCTAAACACGCTCCATATTGAAAATATCGCCGTGATCGAACAGGCTGACATCGCCTTTGACGGCGGCTTTAACGTCCTGACCGGCGAAACGGGCGCGGGCAAATCCATTGTGATCGACGCGATCTCTGCAATCCTTGGTGAGCGCACCTCGCGCGATGTCATCCGGACAGGTGCACAGCGCGCATTTGTCAGCGCGGTATTTACGGCCGTGCCGCAGCTTCCGTGGTTTTTGGACAACCAGATCGATTATGATCCGGATGAGCTTTTGGTGCAGCGCGAGATTTTCCCAGACGGGCGCAACAGCTGCCGCGTCAATGGCCGTCCTGTTACCGTTACCATCCTCCGAAGGCTCGGCACGCAGCTGATCAGCATCCACGGGCAGCATGACTCGCAGCAGCTGTTTGATGAGGCGGCGCATCTGGGTTATCTGGATCTGTTTGCGCACGATGAGGCGCTGCTTTTACAGTATGCCGCGTCGTATCAGCGCGTGCTGCAAGCGCGGCAGGAGATCGACCGACTGAGTCTGGATGAAAGCGAAAAGCTCAGACGGATGGAGTCGCTCCAATTTCAAATCCATGAGATCGAGCGCGCCGAGCTGCAATCCGGCGAGGATGAGACGCTGGAGCAGCGCCGAAAGCTCCTGCAAAACGCGGAAAAGCTGACGCTGGCGCTTCAGTCGGCGGCGGGGGCGCTCTATGGCGATGAGAATACGACCGGCGCGGCGGGACTTTTGTCCGAGGCGGCGCACGCGCTTTCGCGTGTGGCGCGAATGGATGACGGAATCGGCGCAGTGCATCAGAAAATTGAGGAGCTGTCATATTCTGTACAGGACGCGGCTGAGGAGCTGCGCGATCTGTGCGATACACTGAGCTATTCCGAGCAGGAGCTGGAACAGATCGAGTCGCGTCTGGACGTGATTCACCGGCTCAAGCGGAAATACGGCGCAAGCTGTGACGAGATTCTGGCTTTTCTGGAAAATGCCCGTACACAGCTCGACGAGATCGAATTTGCCTCTGACCGCGTTGAGCGGCTGCGTGTGCAGCTTGCCGAGCTGGAGCAGCAGGCAATGAAGGATGCGCTGGCACTGCGTCAGGCGCGCACAGTCGCCGCCGAACAGCTGCAAGCGCGCATTCAGCTGGAGCTTTCACAGCTGGATATGCCGAAGATCCAGTTTGTCTGTCAGTTTGAGCAGACGCAGCTGTCGCCAAACGGCGTCGATCTGGTGCGCTTTTTGATGTCGGCAAACGTGGGTGAGGCGCTAAAGCCCATGAGCAAGGTCGCCTCCGGCGGTGAGCTGGCGCGCATTATGCTGGCGATGAAAAATGTACTTGCCGAGCAGGACGCGGTCGGTACGCTGATTTTTGATGAGGTCGACGCGGGCGTCAGCGGACGCGCCGCGCAGCGCGTGGCGGAAAAGCTTTCGCGTGTGGCGCGCGGCAAGCAGGTGCTCAGTGTGACCCATCTGCCGCAGATCGCGGCCATGGCCGACGCGCATTTCATCGTGGAAAAGCAGGTGGAAAACGATCGCACCTTTACCCATGTCCGCAAGCTTACGCGCGCGCAGCGACAGCACGAGCTGGCGCGCATCACCGGCGGAAACGAAATCACGCCGGTGCTGCTGCAAAGTGCGGATGAGCTGCTGGATGCAGCCGAGCGTTATAAGTCCGGTGGTTGACAAAGTGCGATTTATCCGGTATAATCACCACAACATCATATGATACTGCGATGATGGGAAGAAGTAGCATGCATCCCCGCTGCAAAGAGAGCCTTTGTCTGGTGGAAAAAGGACGGCGGCGCGTGTGAATACATCCCTGAGCTGCCCTCCAAACGGCACTGCCCAGTAGGAGTGTGTCGGGTGCGCCCGTTACCGCGCATGAGCGTGTTGGCGCTCAGTAAGGCCGTTTTCGTAAGAAACCGGCGAACCAGAGGTGGTACCGCGAGCTTTCGCCCTCTGCTCAGATGAGCAGGGGGCGTTTTTGACGAAAGGAGCGTCTTATGCGGGAAAAAACATGTACAGCCTGCGGCGGCGAGATGATCAGCATCGGAACGTTCCCGCTGCAAAAGGGACGGTTCGGGCTTCTGCTTGGCAATCTGAGCAATCTTTTTAACGGCGCGCTGGATGTGGGTGCCATGTGCTGTAAAAGCTGTAGAAGACTGGAATTCTATCTGGCGGACGATGTAGAGCTGCCGGAGGAGGACGATGGAACAGTGGACGCCATTGCACAGGTCGAGTGCCAATTCTGCGGCGTAATGCACGATCTGGATGATGCAATCTGCCCACACTGCGGACACCGGCTACAGGACTGAGGAAGAAATCCAAAAGGAAATATTTTTAAAGGAGTTTATATAAAAATGGGAATCTATGAAGAACTTCAGGCGCGCGGCCTGATCGCACAGGTCACGAATGAGCCTGAAATCCGTGAAATGGTCAACAACGGCAAGGCAACCTTCTACATCGGCTTTGACCCCACGGCGGACTCGCTGCACGTCGGCCACTTTATGGCGCTTTGCCTGATGAAGCGGTTACAGATGGCGGGCAACAAGCCGGTCGTTCTGGTCGGCGGCGGCACGGGCTACATCGGCGACCCCTCCGGACGGACGGATATGCGCTCGATGATGACGCCGGAGATCATTCAGCACAACTGTGACTGCTTCAAAAAGCAGATGGAGCGCTTCATTGACTTTGGCGAGGGCAAGGCCATCATGGTCAACAATGCGGACTGGCTGCTCAAGCTCAACTATGTTGAGCTTCTGCGTGAGGTTGGCGCATGCTTCTCGGTCAACAATATGCTCCGC